>CAZKAQ010000114.1:0-11913 GCA_964550655.1 uncultured Granulosicoccaceae bacterium | reverse complement strand
CGTATCGGGCTGAACTATGCATACTTTAGAGTGCAACTGGATGGTAAAGTTTCCAGAATCCTCATGAATAATGCAGGCTAATTAATAACGGCACGACGATAATCAAAGAATAGTCACGAAATGACCGAATTTGTAGCGCTCCGGCACATATTTGCAGTATCAGTTATCAAATTGGCTAAATATCGAGCACCAGTGTTTTTGATCGTGCGCGAGAACAACAGGCGGTAATAAATTTATTCTCGGCTTTTTCCTGATCTGTCTGAACCATGTCGCGGTGCTCTGGAGTACCTTCAAGTACCGGCAGCAGACAGCTACCGCAGACGCCGTTTTTGCAAGCTGTGGGAACATGTAACCCTGCATGCTCAAGCGCTTGCAACAACGATTGTTCCGGAGTTACCTGCAAGGTGATGCCACTTCGAGCAGCGACAACAGTGAAAGGCTCACCTTCCGGATCAATATCTGCCGCGAAGTGTTCAACAAATATCGATTCCGGCTTAAAACCGATCGAGCAGGATTCAGTTTTTACTTTGTCGATGAACCCGGTCGGACCGCAGATATACATTTGATCATCTGCAGTCGGTGAGTTAACGAGATTGCCAATAAAGGTTTTGTTTTCTGAACTGATCCCGCCAGTGTCAACGTGGCTAAAGATGTGTTCGGCAAATGGCATAGTTTTATAGTCCCGCCGAAATGGAAGTGCATCTTCTGTTCTGGCGAATATATGCAGGGCAAAAGGTCTCTTTGCACGATGTAGCTCCCATGCCATTGCCAGCAGGGGAGTTATACCTATGCCTCCTGCAACGAGGCAGGTGAACGCAGCGTTTGATTGATTGTTATTAATTCGTAGCGGGAAGTTATTTCTCGGTCGGCCGACTAATAACTCTTTTCCTTCATGACAGTGCTCGTGTATGTATGTAGAACCACCCGCGGAATCTTCAGATAGCTTGACAGCAATTTTGTATTGATCGGATGTTATACAGCCGGTCAGCGAGTATTGTCTGGTTAAACCAGGGCACAGGTGCAGGTCTATGTGAGCGCCTGCTGCGGCTTTCGGAAAATTTTGACCATCCGATGGAGTGAGCGTCAGGCTTATAACCTGATCAGCGACAATTTCCCGTTTGAGCACGGTAGCATGTAACAAACTTTGTTCGTCTGACTGAGCTTTGTTCTTCTGCTGTGTGACAACTGGTTGTCTTTTAGAGCTGCGTTTAAAACTGCATTCAAGTGAAGCGAATGCGCTAATAGTATTGTTCAAAGCTCTGGTCGATTTACCAACTTTTATCGACTCAATCTGATCCAGCATAGCTTTTAACAATGAGCGCATCTCGAGCTGGGCGAGGTGCATGCCGACGCACATATGTACACCGCTGCCAAAGCCAAGGTGCAGCCTGGGGTTACGGCTAACATCGAACTTATCCGATTGCGGAAATACTTTTTCATCTCTGTTAGCTGATGCAAAAAGCAACATGACTCTGCTATGGGCAGGGATCACAGTACCTGCAATTTCGACACTGGTACTTGTGTGTCTGCTGAATGATCGAATAGGTGTGCTGAGCCGGACAGCTTCATTTACCGCGCCGGTAATGTACTCAGGGTTCTCTTTTAGCAATTGCCATTGTTGAGGATTTTTACCAAGCTGGTATATCAATTCTCCGGTTGCCGAGATCGTGGTATCCAGACTCGGATTGATGTAGTCGCGGATTGCGTAAGCTGCAAGCTCCGGTGACAAGTGCTTTTGTTCTACCAGTTCATGTATCCGCGCAGTCCAGCTACCGGGTTTCAATACATCAGCGGAGTCAGTCCTGGAAATAAACTCCCGCATCTCTGATATAGCATCAAGTGCATGCTTACCGCGGCAGTTTTGTACTCCCAGAACATCAAAGGCTGCATTGGCCCATTTGAGCATACGGTCCTGACCAAAGTCCGGCAGTCCTACAAGCTCACGTACAATTGTCAGAGGAAGATAGCGAGCCAGGTCAGCTATTGCATCAAAGCCTGATCGGGAAGCCAGTCGTTCAATTAGTTCGCTGGCGGATGATTCAATCGATGCTTCCAGTTTTTTAAGAGCTCCCGGCAACAGTGGCGGTGCCATTGCTTTGCGTAGTTCATTGTGTCGCTCTGCATCAGAGGCAACCGTATTGCCTTGCAGGAAGTCGCAGCCAAACTGATCAGCGGCCACCCCTTTACTACTGATAAATCTGCTGTCGTCGCGAAGCGCTTGCTGTACCTCAGCATGTTGTGTCAGCGCATAGTTTTCCAGCTGTGTGAAGAATACCACTGGTCCCAGTTTTCTCAGCCGGGCGTAGACGGGCCAGGGGTTAGTGATTGCTTCATCAGCGTAGAAATCACCGGTATATTCAGGCAGCTGCACTGGATCGTTCCAGAAGTAACAGGTCGAATATTGATAATGGTCACATTGTTAAACAGGTTAATCAATGGTAAGTTCAGGGGGTAGGAGCTTGCGCGGCAGAACCTCTGCTACTGCGATTGTGCCCTGACGGTAAGTTTTTATCGATCATTTTCGTTACGTATGAACAACTATGCGCCTCAAATGATCGTAAAAACACCCTCGCCATGGCACGCTCTCGCTACGCAGACTTCTGCCGCGCAAGCTACTCGTCGGGTTGTGACCCGGAACACACAAGCACACCAGAAATTCGGAGCAATCGTGAAAAGACTATTTAAAACGGGTAAAGCGCTTGTCGCCGCTGCGGCATTCACATTTGGTTCAGTGGCGGTAGCCGCCGACTATACATTGACTATTTCAAGCTGGGCACCACCAGGGCATGGAATTAACGCCCAAATGTGGCCAAATCTGATCAACATGATCGAAGAGGCAACCGACGGTAAAGTTACCGCAGAGATCAAATACGGGCTCGCACCACCGCCTGCACAAATGGATCTTGTTCTGGACGGCGCGGCAGATATGACCATTGTCTTTCACGGTTATCAGGCCGGTCGATTCGTCGCAACAAAGCTGATTGAGCTACCGGGCTATGAAGGCAATGCCGAAGCGGCATCGGTAGCATACTGGAGAGTCCATGAAGAGCTGCTTGCCGAAGCTGACGAGCATCGCGGGGTTAAATTAATCGGGTTGCACACGCATGGCCCTGCGCAGCTGCACAGCGATAAACCGATTAGCACTCTTAATGAAATCGAAGGGATGAAAGTTCGGGTACCAGGCGGCGTCGGATCTGATGTAGTCGCGGCACTGGGTGGCACTGGTATAAAAGTACCTGCGCCAAAAGTTTATGAAACTCTGGCTTCAAAAGCCGCCGACGGTGTTGTGATGCCGTTCGAAAGTCGTGGTGGTTTTAAGCTCACAGAAGTGGCGAAAAACGTTTACGAAGTACCAGGTGGTCTGTACCGCGGTTCATTTGCCTATCTCATGAGCGAGGAAGCGTTTGATGGCTTACCGGAAGAACTGCAAAAAGCGCTCGAGGACAAAGTGTTTGGCGAGCCAGTCAGCCGTATGGCAGGCAAAGTATGGGATGATATTGACAGTAAAGGCAGGGAAGTCACTATGTCTACCGATGACAATGCCATCAACGAAGCATCAACTGACGATCTCGCTTCCTATCAACCGATTGCTGATAGCATTATCGAGAAGGTGCTGGCTGAAGTGTCTGAAAAAGGCATAGACGGTGAGGCGGCCAGAGCCATGATCATTAAAGAGATGTCTGGTAACTAGCTTGCTCTATATAACGGCCCGCTGTAGTACTCGTAGTACTGGCGGGCCGTTTGTTTATTGTCAGTTTAGTGATCTGCTAATTTTCCTTTAAGATACTGCGAATGGTCGCAGTCTTACTGGTTAAACCAACGTTACCCCCTACCATTGAAAAAACTCGCAGTAGTCCTGCAGGAAATTCCGCTAATTTTTGCATCAGTGATTCTTTTCCTGATGATGGCGTTGACCTTTGCCGATGTTGTTATGCGAAGTGCTCTCAATTCTCCTGTCGAGGCCAGCACTGAACTGATAAAAATAGCAATGGCAGTTATCGTATTTAGTGTGTTACCAGTCGTCTCCTGGCGCAGGCAGCATATTACGGTCGATCTGCTTGACCGGTTCTTCAGTCCATTGTTATCCAAACTGCGGGATGCGCTGATCTCCTTGTTGTGCGGTATTATTTTGTTTTTTCCAGCTCAGCGCATTGTTGTATTGGCCGAGCGGGCAGTAAGCTATGGTGATGTCACAGAGTATCTCGGGATTCCACAAAGTTACATTGCATGGATGATCGCGGTGATGACATTTATCACTGCCTGTTTACTGGTCCTTCGCGGACTCGTGACCCTGTTTACTCCGGCCACTGTATCTGACGATTCAAAAGCGATGAACGGAAACGCAAGTGATTGAAGCACTCATAGGCTTTGCACTGGTGTTGCTGTTGGTGTTGCTGCGAATGCCTATCGCGTTCGCGATGGGGCTGGTGGGCATGGTGGGTTATGCTCATCTGAATAGTTATCGTGGTGCTATTTCAATGGTCAGTCGATTAATAATCGACACAGCACAGAACTACGGCTTGTCTGTTGTACCGTTGTTTATACTGATGGGGCTGTTCGTCAACAAGGGTGGTTTAAGCAGGCAGCTTTATCAGGTCTCGTTTGCGTTTCTCGGCCACCTTCGCGGTGGTCTTGCGATGGCCACCATTGTTGCATGTGCGGGTTTTTCAGCGATCTGCGGTTCATCTCTGGCCACTGCCGCTACAATGTCCAAAGTGGCAATGCCGGAAATGCGCAAGTATCGATACGCAGATAGTTTGTCTACAGCTTCTATTGCTGCTGGCGGCACACTTGGCATTCTTATTCCGCCATCGGTTATCCTGGTGATCTACGGTCTGCTGACAGAAACTTCTATCGGCAAGCTTTTTATAGCTGGCGTGATACCGGGAATAATCGGGGTAGTTTTTTATTTACTGGCAGTGACCTGGACCATCTTTCGTAACCCGGACGCCGGACCACCGGGTGAGCGCACCAGCTGGCCAGATCGAGTCAGAGCACTGGGAAGTGTTTGGGCTGTTCTTTTACTTTTTACTCTGGTTTTTGGCGGGCTCTATGGTGTGCTTAACTTCTGGCCGCTACACCTGACCTTTTCACCGACAGAGGCTGCCGGTATGGGTGCTGCAGGTGCATTTCTCATAGCGCTGTTTCGAGGTATGGGCTGGCGTGATACGTATGACGCACTTCGCGAGACAGCACTTACTACTGCAACGCTTTTCAGTGTCCTGATAGGCGCGTGGATTTTTTCAAACTTTGTCAATCTGGCCGGCTTGCCGGAGTCACTATTGGCATTGGTAACTGCGTATGACTTATCACCCGCCTATGTGATCTTTTTTATTATTATTATTTATCTTTTACTCGGTTGTGTGTTCGAGAGCCTTTCGATGTTATTACTCACCGTGCCGATCTTTTTTCCACTGGTCACATCTCTGGGTTTTGATCCTGTGTGGTTTGGTATAATGGTGGTGGTAGTAACCGAGATCAGTTTGATCACACCGCCTGTAGGTTTGAACGTTTTTGTACTGAAAGGAGTGTTGGGTGATGTGTCTACCGGTACGATATTTCGTGGTGTGACACCTTTCTGGGTGGCAGATATATTTCGATTAGCATTGCTGGCTGCTATTCCTGCGCTTTCACTGTGGTTGCCGCAGCTTATTCATTAAAATGTCAATGGCGGAAGTGCCTATAGGTCACCTTCCAAAACACCTCCATCTTCAGAGGCCCGCAACTGGCAGAGAATAACTTCAGTTTGTCGCTGCTTACAGGATAGAACAAAATTACGACGCCCAGCATCACCGTCCAGCCAGACAACTCCTCTATGCTCGGTGGCTTCTGCGCAACGTAAAGAGACCTGCGGCAACAATAATTGCGGTGCCGATCCAGGTCCAGAGATCTGGTAATTGTCCGAAGACCAGATAACCGTAGATCGTACCCCAGATAATCAACGTGTAGTGGATCGGTGCGACTACCATAGCTTCGGCAACTTCAAGTGCCTTGATTACCATGACCTCCGCAACTGCGCTCATTGTAGCCATTGAAATAATCAACAGTATATGTGTGATGGATTCGGGTGTACGCCAGATCACAGGCATGGGCAGCGAGATCAGCAAAGTGCCAATAATCGCGGTATAGGCGACGGTTGTATGTGTTTTGTCTGTATCTGCCAGCTTTCTTCCAATCACCTGACGCAAGGCATACGCCAGCGCTGCTACAAGTACCAGCATAACGGCCGGATGCACTGCACCAGTACCTGGTCTTACGATGATCATCGCGCCGATAAATCCGACTACCACAGCGCTCCATCTTCTAATGCCAACTTTCTCACCAAGCAACAGCGCACCAAGTATGGTCAGAAAGAAGGGTGCGACAAAGCTTACTGCTATCGCATCTGCAAGTGCTGCATGGCGTACCGCATAGACAAACAACAGTCCGGAGCATATGGCGAGTCCACCCCGGGTTAACTGCAATACCGGTTGACGGGTATTGAGTATGACCGGGCCTTTCATCACCAATAAGATAATCACACCCAAAAAGAGACCAATCTGCCTGAACCAGATAATTTGTGCGGGATGATATTCACTGGTGAGAAATTTGGCTTGTGCGTCTACCGCGGAAAACAGAAACATGGCACCGAGCATTAAGAGCATACCGAGCTTACTGTTACTGCGACGCTGTTTGACCGAGGCCACCGGCGCGACTGCAGGATTGTTAATTAGATAGCTCCGTCGTACCCGGGTTCGGGTGAGATGTATCGGGTATTGTGGTATTGCTGATCAAAACAGTCACGCTTCTACTCTTCGTTTTACTGACAGGCGGGTGGCGACAGTATTAGAGCATTTGCGATACACTGCAACTACAGAATGTTGCAACAAGAGACTTTACATGCATACAGCGCTTGATCCGGTTTGGCTTGACGCATTCAGGCAGGTAATTAGTCGTTGCCGTATAGGTGATGATGAGTCAGTCATTGTATTGGCAGAATCGACCAGCCGCAGTGTTTTGATTGAACTTGCAGAGATCACACTGGCGCAACTGGGGCACCACTACTATCGGCTGGTTTTACCTGCACCTGCACCGGCTACAGGCCCGATAGTGCGGTCCAGCGGTGCTTCTGAAGCACTCACCGGTCAGCCGGGTGCTGTGCAGGCACTTTGTAATGCAGATGTGGTTATAGACCTGACGGTTGAGGGTTTGATGCATGCACCCGAGACAGGCCGGATCTTGAAATCCGGTACCCGGGTGATGAATATCTCCAATGAACATCCGGAGGCACTCAGCCGTTTGTTGCCCGATGACTCACTCAAAGACCGCGTAAAAGAATCGGTCAAACGAATCAGATCAGCTTCAATAATGAAAGTAGTATCCGATGCAGGTACAGATCTGACAGTCAGCTTAAAAGATGCCAGCACTGTGGGTGTGTGGGGGTGGACTGACCGGCCCGGTACGCTGGCACACTGGCCAGGGGGGCTGGTAGTGAGTTTCCCGTCTGCACACTGTGTAAATGGTGAGCTGGTATTGGCCGTAGGTGATGTTAATTTAACTTTTAAACGCTACATAGAATCACCGGTAACACTCACCATTAAGGACGACTACGTTGTCGATCTTAAAGGCAGCGGGGCGGACTGTGCTTTGATGAAAGACTATCTGGCATCGTTTGAAGACAAGGCAGCCTACGCAACCAGCCATGTGGGCTGGGGTTTGAATCCTGCAGCACGGTACGAGGCAATGACCATGTACGACCGCAACGATACCAACGGTACTGAGCTCAGAGCAATGGCAGGTAATTTTCTCTACTCAACCGGTGCCAATGAGTTTGCCGGTCGCTATACACGTGGCCACTTTGATCTGCCGGTTATGGCCTGCACCATAACGCTTGATGATGAGGTAGTGGTAAACAAAGGTGTTCCGGTTTAGTGAAAACATTCCGTTCAAAGCTTGCCGGAATTGACTGTTTGATCTCGGAACCTGATATTGCAGATGTAAAAACAATTGTTTGTCTGCACGGAATCGGTGGTGATGACGCGAGTTTCGCGCCGCAGTCAGAGCATCTTGCCAGGCGCTACAGAATTGTAGTCTGGAATATGCCAGGCTATAGAGAGTCAGATCGCATTGCAAATTTGTCTTTTGAGGCACTTGCAGACAGTCTTGCTCAACTACTTGATACACTGGACGTCGGGCCTGTGCACCTGATTGGCCAGTCGATAGGTGGCATGATTGCGCAGGAGATGTATCATCGTTACCCCGACAAAGTAGAGTCACTGATACTGGTCGCAACAACTACCACATTCGGAGGCCGCGACGACACTTTCAAAAATGCCTTTATAAGTGCCCGTTTAAAACCACTTGAAAGTGGCATGACGATGCAACAGATGGCTGAAACTGCCATGCCATCGATAGTTGGCAGTAAAACAGAGCAGCATTTGATCACTTCTGCAATAAACTCGATGGCAGCACTGGATCCGGATGTCTACCGGCAGATACTTGATTGTCTGGTCACGTTTGACAGAAGGCGGGAGTGGGCAGGGATCAGTTGTCCCGTGTGCCTTGTGGCTGGAACCGAGGATAGCAATTCACCTGCAGCCACCATGAAAAAGATGGCTGACAAACTGCCAAACGCAAGCTATCACGAGATAGAAGGCGCAGGTCATCTGGTCAATCTGGAACAGGGTAGAATATTTAACAGTATTGTTGACAGCTTTATCCAGAGCCTGGTGTCACCAGATTAAGGATCTCTTTTATATGAAAAGTGACCAGCCAATTTTTGACCCCGAGCAGTGGAAGCTGACCACGCTACAATCTGAACTTTGCACTCTTGCAAGAGAGCTTGGTCAGACAAAGTTTGCAGCACGAGCAGCGGAATATGATCGCAATGCCTCGTTTCCGGTAGAGAACTTCAAAGACCTGCACGAAGCTGGTCTGCTGGGTGTCTGTATACCTGAAGAGAACAACGGCCACGGTGCAGATTTAAAAACCTACATGCTGATGGCTTCTGAGATAGGCCGCTATTGTGGCTCGACAGCACTGACCTTTAACATGCATGTCAGTTCCTGTCTGTGGACCGGACCGCTGGCAGATGGCTTAACACTGGAAGACGAGCAACGAAAAAAACTCGTGGCAGGTCGTCAGATGCACTACAAAAGAATAATACAAGACGGTGCTGTCTATGCTCAGCCGTTTTCAGAAGGTGGTGCGGCAGCCGCAGGTAAAGCGGCCTTCAGTACGCAGGCAATTCGCACTGACGGAGGCTGGCATGTCAGTGGCAAGAAGATATTCGCATCACTGTCCGGCCATGCGGATTACTACGGTGCGCTATGTACCGAGCTTGCAGATAAAGACGATAAGCCGTCACGCAGAAATACCATGTATGTTGCGATACCCGCCAATGCAGAAGGAGTAAACGTTGAAGGTCACTGGGATCCGCTCGGCATGCGCGGTACTGTGTCGCGTACATTGATTTTTGACAACGTCTTTGTCACTGAAGAATCACTGTTGATGCCACGCGGTGTGTATTTTCACGCTGCCAGTCAGTGGCCACACATGTTCATGACACTAACACCTGCTTATATGGGTATAGCGCAATCTGCCTACGACTTTACGGTGTCATACCTGCGTGGTGAAATGCCTGGCACACCACCGGTAAAACGGCGCATGTACCCAACCAAGCAGATTGCTGTAGCTCAGATGCGAATGATGCTTGAGCAAACCAAGTCACTCTGGTTTCAGAGTATCAGTGAAGCGAAACCCAACCCGGATAAAGAATCATTATTACGTGCGTGGGCGGCGCAATACACGGTAATGGAGAATGCCAACGAAATTTCCCAGCTGGCTATTCGAACCTGCGGCGGTCAGGCGATGCTGCGTTCACTTCATTTAGAACGCTTGTACAGAGACAGTCGCTGTGGAGCGCTGATGTTGCCGTGGACTGCAGAACTGTGCACCGACATGATCGGCAAGGCAGCACTTTATGAACCTGGTGAGAGTGACGACGAATGAGCTTGTACCGACGGCTGCAGGGGCAGGCAGAGTATCAGCCGGATAAAATAGCAATAGATAGCGAAGCAGGGCAGCTTTCCTACAGTCAGTTATATGTACTGACTAACTGGTGTATCGAGTACTTTCATTCACTGGGTTTAAAAGCCGGGGATCGTGCTGCGATACTCGCGTTAAATCACCCGGATTGGTTTATCGCTGTTTTTGCTGCTGCACGTACCGGTGTGGTACTGGTACCGATGAACTGGCGATTGTCTGTTAATGAACTTAAGTATGTAGTCGAAGATTGTGAACCAAAAGTGCTTTTCTGTGATGAAGAATTCTCAGATGTAGCAACCGAGATTCAACAGTCTTCCGCTAAGCTGCAGATAGTCCATTTTGGTGAATCATCTTTTCCGCCTGAGGCAAGCGGGGGTGCAGCACCATCACACACGGTGGATCAAAACGCCCCTTTTCTGATTGTCTATACATCAGGTACTACAGGGCGACCGAAGGGTGCAGTGCTGAGTCAAAAGGCAATCAGCTGTAGTGCAGAAATGAGTCAGCACATGACTGATCTCACGGTGAATGACCGGGTGCTGAATGTATTGCCACTGTTTCATGTCGGGGGTTTGAATATTCAGCCACTGCCAGCACTGTTGTATGGCGCTACCCTGGTTTTGCACGCGAGGTTCAATCCGTCTGACGCGGTTGATGCCTTGGCTGTAAAGCAAATCACACTGATTAACACCGTACCTACGCTGTTGCAATCCATGCTGGATTTGCCAGAGTGGAAGCCTGCAAACTATCCATCCCTCAGAGCAATCTCCATTGGTTCTACCGACGTACCGGTCTCGCTGATCAATCAGGTACAAGAGGGTGGTATTCCTTTAATTCAGATATACGGTGCAACAGAGACAGGGCCGGTAGCCATTTATCAGCGTATAGAACATGCCGGCAGGGCAGGTTCTATCGGCAGAGCCGGAGTGCTGTGTGATGTTCGCTTATGCAACGAAACAGGTGCTGTGGTGCAGGATGGCGAGTCAGGTGAAATACAAATTAAAGGCGATAATATTCTCAGTCATTACTGGCGCAATGATGCTGCTACTGATGAATGCATAAAGGAAGGCTGGTTTTGCACAGGTGACATAGCTCACCGGGACCGAGATGGTTACTACTGGTTTGATGACCGGCTTAAACACGTGGTGATTTCAGGCGGCGAGAATATCTACCCGGCAGAGCTTGAGCGGGTAATACGGGAAGTGCCAGGCGTTACTGAAGTGGCTGTCATAGGCAAACCCGATCAGCGTTGGGGAGAGGTGCCTGTAGCAGTCATAGCAGGTACAGCTGATAGAGATACTGTGCTTGAGTCCTGTGAGTTACTGGCGAAATTTAAAAGACCGAGAGATGTTGTGTTTGTCGACGCATTACCACGCAATGCTCTGGGTAAAATTCAGGTACAGCGAGTCAAATCTTTAATTGGCTGAAATGTCAGTTGTATAAATAGGAAAAGTCCAATGTAGCGGCAGGTGGTTGTTGGTGGCTGCGTAGAAACAGCCACTTACGATGAAACGGTTCCTGCCCGTTTCAGCGCATTTAGACGGCTTTGACAGAACGGTGTGAGAGTTCACATTGCAGAAGGAAAAATTAAAATTCAGGGACGATAAACAGATGGCTACGCACTCTTGTTATCTCTTCGCGGGCCAGAAGATATTCTTTGACAGCAATTCTTTTATCATTGTCCTGAACAGTGCCATTAACTATAGCCAGCCCGTCTTTTAATTCGTAGGTAACACCTGCGAAAGGCGTGGAAATTTTAGGTCCTGATGCAGCGCAGGCTGTGCCTGCGATCATAAGAGTTGCAAGTAGAATTGCCGTGAGTTTATGTTCCATGTCTAGCCTGCATTATTCATGAGGATTCGGCGCCCAGAGTCAATAGCGCTAAAC
>CAZKAQ010000113.1:0-12433 GCA_964550655.1 uncultured Granulosicoccaceae bacterium | reverse complement strand
TGGAATCAAAGATCAAGTGAGATGCCGTCGATTTCATGAATAGTCCGGGTTAAGGGGTGCCAGTAGTGCGTCATAGAACAAGGCTGCGCTCGGCAGGTCATTGCTGCCTATGGTAAAGTGAGCAAACATTGTGTTAACTACCGTTGTCTGTTTAAAGTCGGGTCATTTGTTATAACACGGAATATGCAATGACTACACAGTTACCAGAAGTGTTTAACGGACCTGATGCCTGGGTATCTGCTGACCTTGCGAGTAACACAGATGCCTGGCTTAAGATATTAAGTACACGTGAAGTGGTGGAGCTTGAAGAGGCAGCTCACACTTATATAAAGACTGGTCGTGATGTTGGTGAGATCAGTTGCGATGACTTTGTTATTCCGGAATTCGGCAAACACCTGCAAACACTTAAGGCGAAGCTGCTTAAAGGAGCCGGGATAGAGGTTATTCGCGGACTGCCGGTTAGCGGCTACACACAAGAGCTTGCTGCCTGTATTTTTTGTGGTATTGGTGCGCATCTGGGTAGCGCGAGATCACAAAACACACAAGGTCATATTCTGGGTCACGTTCGTGATGCAGGCTTAAGCTCAACTGATCCCAATGCCAGAATTTATCAGACCGCAGAGCGGCAGAGTTTTCATACCGACAGTGCAGATGTAGTTGGCTTGTTGTGTTTGGAAAAGGCGCAATCCGGCGGGGAATCTATGCTGGTGAGTGCGCTGAGTATCTACAACGCATACAAACAACGTCGGCCTGATTTACTGCCACTGTTGTTTGAACCGATCGCAACAGACAGGCGCGGCGAAGTGCCGGAGGGTGCCGATCCGTATATGACGATTCCCGTCTTTAGCTGGTATGAAGGTTACCTTACGGTTTTTTATCAACGCCAGTACATTGAAAGTGCACAGCGTTTTGTTGATGCACCGCATCTGTCGGCAAGACACATTGAAGCGTTGGATCTCTTTGATGAACTTGCCAATGATCCTTCGCTGTATTTTTCCATGCAACTTGAACCGGGCGACATGCAGTTTGTATATAACCATTCACAACTGCATGATCGCACCGGATTTATCGATTCACCGGATCCTGCCCGACGACGGCATCTGCTGCGCTTATGGTTGTCGATAGCAGGCGATCGTCCATTGCCGCCGAGTTTTGTTCAAAGATACGGATCAATAGAGGCGGGTAGCCGGGGCGGTATTGTGACCTGCGAAACCAGATTACATGCGCCGCTCAATTAGCTGCGGTGGCCTGTCATTCGGTTGCTTGAATATCCGCCTTATGAGTTTTGATAAAAATCCTGGCGATACGACCGCATTCGGGAGGTCCTCAGCCTCAGCACCCTTAGGATGCAAGTTGGAGATAGCAATACAAATTGGAAATAACCAATTTGAGAATTATTCCAAATTAGAATAAGACGCTACAGGTTCAATGACAGTCGGTTTTGACTAACACCTGTTATGGGCGTTTTAGCGGGGAAAATATTACGAAGCAGTACAAGTTCACACATAAAAGTGGATTATTCATAACGTTTAATGACAGATTTGTATGCGTTTTTGTTATTTTCGTATTTGCCAGAAGCGGTTGAATCGCGCAAAGTTGAAATGTAATAATTTGCAAGACACCGAATTTTTCGAGGAGAAACTTAAGATGATTTCAAAATGCAAAACAGCGCTTGTGCTGGCATTAGGTTTGGCTGGCGTTACTTCTGCTTCCGCGGCAGAGCTGACAATCGCCATTGTGAACAATGGTCACATGATCAACATGCAGAAAGTAGCCGAGGCCTACACTGAAGAAACCGGCGTAAAGCTGAACTGGGTATCGCTTGAAGAAGGTGTGCTTCGCGAGCAGGTAACTTCAGATACGGCTACTGGTGGTGGTGAGTACGACATCATTAACATCGGTATGTATGAAGCACCAATCTGGGGAGCTGCAGGCTGGATCGAGCCTCTGGAATTCAGCGCTGACTATGACGTTGATGACATCCTTCCTGCAATGCGGGCCGGTTTATCGCACGACGGTACGCTTTACGCAGCACCTTTCTATGGTGAGTCTTCCATGGTTATGTACCGCAAAGACCTGACCGATGCAGCTGGTGTTACCATCGCTGACAACGACAGCTGGGAAAATGTTAAAGCTGCAGCGGCTGCTATCCATGACCCTGATAACGGCGTTTACGGTGCATGTTTGCGCGGTAAGCCAGGCTGGGGTGACAACGGAGCTTTCATCACTACTGTCGCTAACTCATTTGGTGCGCGATGGTTCGACGCAGACTTCAAACCACAGCTTGACTCTCCTGAGTGGAAAGCAGCTGCGGAATTTTATGTAGATTTTCTGAGCACCTACGGACCTCCAGGTTCTGAAGGTAATTCCTTCAACGAAATCCTCGCACTTTACAACGAAGGTAAATGTGGTCTTTGGATTGACGCGACTATCGCGGCTTCTTTCCTGGAAGTAGACGGTGTGGCTTACGCACAGTCTCCAAACGCTGGTAACCCGGTTGGTGCAAACTGGCTGTGGGCCTGGGCAATGGCTATACCTGCCGGATCACCAAACGCTGAAGAGTCACAGAAGTTCATAGAATGGGCAACTTCAAAAGAGTATGTCCAGGCTGTGGGTAACCACCCTGAATTTGGATGGGGTTCAGTACCGACTGGTCAGCGTGCTTCAACTTATGCTCTTTCAGAGTTTAAGGAAGCTGCGGGATTTGCAGCAGCAGAAATGGCAGCTATTGAATCTGCTGCTCCCGAAGCAACTGAGCTAAAGCCTTACACAGGTGTTCAATTTGCCGCTATCCCTGAGTTCCAGGAGATTGGTCAGGCATTTGGCCAGGAAATGGCAGCGGCTCTGTCTGGTGCCAAGTCAGTTGAAGATGCGCTTGCAGCTTCACAAAAAGCAGCTGACGCAATAATGCAAGAAGCTGGGTATTACTAAGCGCGTTATTGATCTTTGATTTCACGCTCTAACTATAAAACCAAGAACTATGTGGCCACTCTGGCCACACACAGGAGAAAAAGTACATGCACTGTTTACCATTTAGTTTGAAAAATAATTCTAAAAATAAGAAACGCCTTGGTGGTAGTGTCGCCTGCGTACTAGCGTCTGTTCTCGCGGCTGACGTTGCAGTTGCGAATAAGTTGCCCAACGGCGACGACTGGCCACCATCAAAAGTGAATGGCTTGTTTGGCGGTCGCGCGGAGTTGAACTTTCTGGCTCTGCAAAACTTCCAGGCAATTCAGGCATCCGATGGCGCGTTTCGTCCGGAAGATGAAGAACAAGAGACTGGTTTTGGTCGTCTCAGAGTTAACCTGCAGTTCAGGTTTCACATTACTGACAACATCAAAGCTGACATCGATATCGCTGAAGAACCAAACGACTTCGGTAACAATGGCGATCGTGACTTCTCGTTTCACCAGGATTTCGCAGGTATAGAGTTTGATCTCTTTGGTATCTTTGGTAACAGACCAAGTGAGAACGCGAGCCTGGTACTGCGGACTGGTAATATCGGTGCAGCTCCTTTCCAGTTTAAAGGTTTCCAGGATGGTGCTGATAATCAGCAGAATGCGCTCATCGGTAACTCTCCGGTAGATTATGCGACAGCAGAAAATGGTGTGCAGCTAAGCTTCAGTAATTCACTGGATCAGGGCCCGGTCAGAGCCTTCAATATTGCGGGACACGTTACTACCTCAAGCTTTGGTGAAGCTTTTCAGGAAGATCGTGGATACAACGTACGTCTGCAAGGCACGCTTGAATTCGCGGGTGGTTTCAAAGCTGGTCTGAACTTCTTTCAGGCTGGCCAGGGTGACCAGTTACGTCCTGACGCTGCCGGCGTATCGAGTCTGGCTGGTGTAACAACCACTAACTATCGCTTCGGTGATGGTGAGAACTACAACTTCTCAGCTGGTGCTTCAAGCGAACGTGATACTCACATTGGTGTAATGCCAGGGCTTGATCAAAATATCGTGCAGTTAAACCTCGCATGGCAGCCTAACCCTGAAACCAGTCTTATTGCCATGGTAGGTAGATCCAGTGATGATTATACCTTCGCTGATGAGAATGGTGATCCGGTACCAGGTATTACATTCTTTGATGCAGCTGGTAATTCCGCTGACGCATCAAGCGTTATCGAAGGTGAAACATCGGTACAGTATTTTGTACTGGAAGGTCAGCGGTATCTCATACCTGAAAAACTGTTTGTAGCTGCTCGTTACACAGAAGCTGAAAATACATCAGATCTGATCGATCAAAACGACAATGAGCTCGAGCGTATTCAGGTAGCAGCAGGTTACTGGATAAACAACAGGACTCTAATCAAGGGTGAGTTTGTTAATCAGGAAGAAGGTGTGAACTCAGGTGGACAAATTGGTGAAGGCTTCGATGGCTTCGTCTCTGAGGTCTCAGTAAGGTTCTGACCTGAAAGCAAGTAATGAGAAGGTTCAGCTTTACGCTGAACCTTCTTAATAATAGTTATGATCTTCCGGTTTTTGTCTTAGGGCCTTTTTTACCGCGCCCACAGCCTGCGACTGCTCTGGCTGTACGACAGACAGTGCCCCAAGTAACTCATGTCGGAACAGAAGCCCATGTCCAAAAGAAGGCTGCCCCGTATATTACAAGCCCCTGCGGTGGTGCTTTTGTTGTTGTGGATGCTTATTCCACTGAGTATGACGCTGTATTTCTCGTTCATTCGATACGTACTGAACAGTACCCGCAGGCCCGAATGGACAACCCCCAGCATAAGTAACTGGCGTGGATTCGGTAACTACGAATACGTTTTATTTAACGCCAGGGACTTCTGGTTTGCTGTGCAAAACAGTGTGTTTATCGTTGTTTGTATTCTCGTAGGTACTGTTGTTTTAGGTCTGGCACTGGCGCTCCTCGTAAATCGCACGTTCCCCGGTCGTGGAATCGTGCGTGTGTTGCTTATCTCACCGTTCTTCGTGATGCCTGCGGTCAATGCGGTACTGTGGATTAATATGATCCTTGATCCGGTACTGGGTTTAAACGGCCTTGCGGTGTCGGGTATTAATAATGTACTGGATTCCCTCAGAGGGTTGCCGCTGCTCGGTGCATTTTTCTCGCTCTGGCCGGAGTTTGAAGCGGTGTCCTTCCGTGCTACTCAAACGTCTGCTTATGCGGTCATTATGATGGTCACGTGGCAGTGGACGCCATTTGCCGTATTGATTTTTATGACGTCAATGCAGTCTGAAGATGAGCAACAGAAAGAAGCTGCAATTCTTGATGGTGCCAATGCCTGGTCCCGCTTCCGCAATTTAACGCTGCCACACCTGGCACGACCCATTGCTATTGTTGTGATGATTCAGTCGATCTTTCATTTATCGTTGTATGCCGAGATCGAGATTGTTAGTCGTGGTAACGGTAATAAAAATCTGCCGTATCTCATTGGCGAATTCACAACCAATAACATTGGTGCCGCCAGTGCCACGGGCATTTTTGCGGTAATACTTGCGAACATCGTAGCAATCTTTCTGTTGCGCATGGTCGGTAAAGGGCTAATGGACTGACTATGGCTGCTGTCGCTCAACAATCAAAATTTGGCAATATATTCTGGCCTGTGCTCGCGTGGGTGGTGGCTTTAATATTTTTCTTTCCAATCTTCTGGATGGTTGTTACGAGCTTTAAAACAGATGCGGATGCAGTCAAACCCGAGCATCTGTTTTTTTTCACACCGACGCTTGAAAACTATACCAATATGACCGAGAACTACGACTATTGGCGCTTTACCATTAACTCGGCTATTACCGCATCATTTGCAACTCTGTTTGCCTTATTTGTGGCTGTACCATGTGCCTATGCTATGGCGTTCAACCCGGGCCGCCATACCAAAGATATTCTGCTCTGGATGCTGTCTACAAAGATGCTACCGGCGGCGGCTGTTCTTTATCCGATGACTTTTTTAACCAAGAATGTACTGGAGGTTTTTGATACTCACTATCTGGTCATTCTTGTGCTCTGTCTTATAAATCTGCCGATAGTTATCTGGATGTTGTTTACCTACTTTAAGGAAATACCAAAAGAAATTATCGAAGCCAGCAAGATGGATGGTGTAAGTACCTGGGGCGAGATCAAAGACATACTGATTCCACTGGCATGGGGCGGTGTAGCATCAACCGCGCTATTGTGTTTTATTTTTTGCTGGAATGAGGCTTATTGGACTGTTCGTCTGACTACCACGGAGGCGGCAACCTTATCCAAACTAATCGAAGGAAACCGCGCGCCGGAAGGTTTGTTTTTCGGCAGGCTGTCAGCGGTATCAACAGCTGCTGTTGGCCCTATTGTCGTACTCGGGTGGTTTTGTCAGAAGCAGCTTGTTCGCGGGCTGACATTTGGTGCCGTTAAGTGATGCGCTCTTTCGCCATCGAGTCTGCCGTGATCCTATGTTCATGTTGTGACCTAATGACTCTGCAAAGCAGTGGAGCGTAAGGCGGGTTCATGTCGATTATTGAACCCGAAATAGAAAAGGTAGATCGAAGTACAAGATCAATACGCTACCTTGAGCATGGATGGCCTACCGATTTATGTCGCTGGCACGCGCATGAAGAATATGAGCTACATCTGATCGTAGAGTCACGCGGTAAAGCTTTTGTTGGTGACTACATTGGTGATTTTAAGGCAGGTGATCTGTTTATGACAGGCCCGAACCTGCCGCATAACTGGATCACGGATCAGGTCTGGCATGAGCCTCTTGAAATCAGAGACATGCTGATTCAATTCAGCCATGAAAGCGTTCAGAAGCTGACTGAAGGGTTCCCCGAGTTTGCACAAGTACTTAAAATGTTGCAGCTTGCGCAGTCCGGCATTTACTTTGAAGGGTTTAATCCAACATTTGCACGCGGACACATGGAGTCCATTCGAGACAACAATGGTGTTGAACGTATTCTTGCCTTTGTAAGATTTTTAGTGCGTCTGAACGAACATGCAGAGAAGAGAACATTATCAATCGTAAGATTGATACAACCGGAAGGCGGTAGCAAACAGGCGCGTATCGCCAGTGTAGTAGATCATGTAGCTGAAAATTATTGTGATGATTTCTCTGTTGCCCAGGCAGCCGAGTTAGCCAAAATGACGGAAATAACTTTCAGCAGAAACTTTCAGTCGGCTACCGGACACAGTTTTATCGAGTTTTTAAATAGAATACGAATTGGACAAGCATGCGCGTTGCTTTATGCATCAGACGATCAGATTACGTCCATTGCACAAAAGGTCGGGTACAGAAATTTGGCAAACTTTAACAGGCATTTTCTCAAGCTAAAGGGCATGACACCCTCTGAGTATCGTGAAATTGCTCGTAAAGATCTCGTGCCAAATAGCCTGTCCTCCTCATGAAGAGTGCGCCAATGACCAGTGCTGATACTGCTGCGATTGCTGCGACCAGTTACGACAGATCAAACTGTGAGGTGGGCGTTGTTCATGTGGGTTTTGGTTTTTTTCACCGTGCCCATCAGGCTGTATACATTGATGACTACATGGATCAGACCGGCGATCTGCGATGGGGTATAGCAGCGGTTAATCTGCGTGGATCCGAAGCTGATCAATTCAAGTCTGCCGAGCAGGATACCCTTCGTCACAATGGCTATTTTTTAAAAACCTACTCGCCTGACGGGGAGGTGAGTCGAAGACGGGTTCGCAGTCATGTGCGCTTTTCAGATTGGAGTGTTGCACAAGAGGAATGCGAATCTCTGCTATCACTGCCGTCAGTCAATCTGGTTACTATTACAGTTACCGAGAGCGGTTATTACACTGATGCAAATGGTCAGCTAAATCTTGAAGACCCGATAATAAAAGCTGAAGTCACCGGTGAAGGTTGCAGTAGCCTCTATGCCTATCTGAGCAAAGCGCTCTCTATGCGGGCTGAGAAAACAGCGCAACCATTAACGATAGCTTGTTGCGATAATATTCGTCAGAACGGCAAAATGTTGCAACGCAATCTTCTTGCGTATCTCAAGGCTTGCAAGCAGACAGAGCTTCTGAGCTGGGTTGAAAACAATGTCGTCTTCCCCTGTTCGATGGTAGACCGAATAACCCCGCGCAGCCCGGCTGAACTCAGCGCAGAATTTACACAATTGACAGGGCAGACAGTAACGTCACCTATCATGGCGGAAGACTTCAGTCAGTGGGTGCTGCAAACAACTGCGGTAGAGATGCCCGAGCTTGAAAAAGTTGGTGTGACTGTGACGGCTGATGTTGATCCCTACGAAGAAACAAAGATCAGAGTATTGAATGGCGGGCATACTTGTCTCGCATACCTTGCTGCACTGGAAGACGTTGAGACTTTTGATCAGGCAATGGGCGTTCCACACTTACTGGAACACTTTGAAAATTTTGAATCCCGGGAAGTGCTTCCCGCGTTGACCCTCGAATTACCATTTTCAAAAGCTGATTACTTGCAGAAAGTTATTCAGCGTTTTGGTAATGCTGCGATTGGAGATACCGTTGAGAGAATTTGTGCTGACGGTATGGTGAAATTTCCAATCTTTATACGGCCGACACTCGAAGGTTGTTTTAAGCAGGGAGTCATGCCGGTTTATGCGATCCGCAGTATCGCAAGCTGGTATGTTTTCGCACTTCATGTTGATGCGGGAAAAATACCGTTTAAATACATAGAGCCAGGCTGGAAGACTTTGCAGGAAATGCTCGGAACCGATGCTTTTCTTATGAGTGAACAGCTGTGGGGCACCTTGCCCGTGGACTACCCGGATTTTACCAAAACGTTACAGCGCGAAATCGTCGATATGGAGCAAAAATGGCCGGTCTAACATTGCGTGATGTACGCAAAAGCTACGGTGCTACACAAGTCATTCATGGTGTCGACCTCGACATTGTTGATGGCGAGTTTGTTGTTTTTGTCGGTCCGTCAGGTTGTGGCAAGTCAACTTTATTGCGTATGATCGCTGGTCTGGAAGAGATCTCGGGTGGGGAAGTTACCATTGGCGATACAGTCGTCAATGAAGTAGCGGCTTCGAAACGAGGTGTGTCAATGGTGTTTCAAACCTACGCGTTATATCCGCATATGACGGTTTACAAGAATATGGCGTTTGGTCTTAAGCAGATAAAAACACCGAAAGCAGAAATAAAAGAACGTGTAACTGCAGCTGCCGAAATCCTTCAGATCACCGACTATCTTAATCGCACACCGCGTAATCTTTCCGGTGGGCAGCGTCAACGCGTTGCTATCGGTCGCGCTATTGTTCGAGATCCCAGGGTGTTTCTGTTTGACGAGCCGCTCTCTAACCTGGATGCTGCTTTACGTGTACAAACACGTAAAGAAATCGCGCGCCTGCACGAACGCCTGGAAACAACCATGATATACGTTACGCATGATCAGGTTGAAGCAATGACACTGGCGGATAAAATTGTCGTCTTGAAAGATGGACTCATAGAACAGGTCGGGTCTCCCATTGATCTTTACGAACGTCCGGATAATGCCTTTGTTGCACAGTTTATCGGCAGCCCGAAAATGAACTTTTTTGCTATAGGTGATCTCACTGACAACGCTGCCTCACTACTCGGTAGAGAATTAACCGCTGATGCTGAGGTTGGCTTTCGACCGGAACATCTAACACTTACTGATTCAGCCAATGCTGTTGTTGAAGGCACACTTGAATTGGTTGAAAACCTCGGTGAGTATGCCCTGGTGCACTTGCGCACGGCATCTGGTGTTGAGTTTATCGGCAAGACTGAAAAGCCGCCTGCCGGAGCTAAAGGGTCGGTTGTCAGTTTCGGTATTGATCCTGGTCTTGCGCATTTCTTTGATCGTGCAACGGGTGCTCGAATAGGTTAGAAGAGGGCGCAGTTCCTTTTCGAAAGACGAACGGTTTATGCCTTGCAGGTAAGAAATGTTCTTTGGGCTGAGGTACTGTTCGAATAATAAAGTTAGTCAAAAGCTTCTTTGCGACCATCCAGTCCAGCCGATGCGTTTGCGCTGTTAAATCGCTGACCAGCCTGTTCTCACGAGTCTGTATACGCAATCCGTGCCCGGCAGACGCACAGCACTCCGAGTGCTGTGCTCCATGTGTCCCTTTTCCGATGTGCTCATAACAATCAGCTTTAGAAAAGTCTTAGCTGTAGGGCTGTGTGATTTCAGAAAATACTTAATATCTGGTATATATGCCCATTATTGGGCAAATATATTGATTAAACGTATCTATTTTCGTTGAATACGCACACATGCCAGACAGAAACGACACCGATCTGATTAAGCATCTGAGCCAGATTACGGCGCTCAGCGAGATGCAATCACGGCAGATTGTCGAAGAGGTGCTGGCCTATTTTAGCGAAAACATTGAGTCATTTATTACCCGGCGTCATCGTGAACTGCAGTTGCAGGGGCTTTCAAATAAAAAGATATTTGAAATCATTCAGACCGAACTGAATAGTCGGTTGTTTCCCGCAGAAAAGATTTCAGAGCGCAAGATTCGCCGCGTAATTTATGGCTGATAAACAAATGTGGAAGAATCAGCATGTGTGGAATCATTGCCTATACCGGTAAGCAACAAGCAGTACCCGTTCTTATGGACGGCTTGCGTCGTCTTGAATATCGTGGCTATGACTCAGCCGGAGTATCTGTCTATAGCCGGAAGCAGCTTCGTACCTGGAAGTCGGCAGGTAAGATCGCAGCACTTGAATCACAACTACCCGGGTCAGTAAAAGCCACTTGTGGAATAGGCCACACCCGTTGGGCAACTCATGGTGCCGCCACCGATGAAAATGCACATCCTCACAACAGCACTGATGATTCGATCTCGGTAGTGCATAACGGCATTATAGAAAATATCGATGCGTTGAAGGCAAAGCTTCAGGTTGGTTATAAGTCCGAGACCGATTCAGAGATTTTGGCCCATCTATTATTTCAGGTTATAAAAACAAAAAAATGCACCCTGGTAGATGCCATGCGTGAGGTTTTGTCGCGTATTGTAGGAACCTATGGTATCGCTGCTATCAGCACTGCAGAACCAGAGAATATAGTGCTTGCAAGGAGCGGAAGTCCGGTGATTATAGGTATAGGTGAGGGTGAGATGCTTGCGGCCTCGGATATGTCTGCCTTGTCCCGTTATACCAGAGAAGTGGTACATCTTGATGACGGTGAAGTGGCAGTCATATCACCGGGTGGGTTTGAAGTAACCTTGTTAGACGCAAGCCCTTCAGATAAATCTTCGATGACACTAACCACACATTTTGAAGATTATGATCGTGGTGGCTATGAGCACTACCTGTATCGGGAAATAGTTGATCAGCCGGAGACTATCAAAAGAACTATCAGTGGACGGTTAGATAAACGATTCAACACCGCCAGACTGGGTGGGCTTAATATGGAAGCACGTGATCTGTTACAGACGCAGCGCATCAAAATACTGGGTTGCGGATCAGCCTTGTATGCAGGCATGGCAGGTGCCAATATGATTGAATCACTTTCGAGGATACCCTGTGATGCGGAGCCTGCTGCCGAGTTCCGTTATCGGAATCCTGTGATAGAAGCCAGTACGCTCTATATTGTTGTGAGTCAGTCCGGTGAGACCTTTGATACTCTGGCAGCGACTCGTGAGATTCAACGCAAAGGTGGCTTTGTGCTTGGTATTGTAAACAGTGTCGGTAGTACCATTGCCAGAGAAGTTGACGGTGGTGTCTATATGCACGCAGGGCCAGAGGTGTCTGTTGCATCTACCAAGGCGTTTACCTCAATGCTGTGTGTATTTTCATTACTGGCAATTCTGTTTGGCAGATCAAGGGATGTATCGCCTCAGCGAGGTGCACAATTGATACAGGCACTCGAAAGCGCACCGGATAAAGTAGCTGATGTACTCGCTCTGGAAACGCATGTAGCGGATATCGCAAAACGGTACTCAAACAGCCACAGTGCATTTTACCTGGGCCGTACATCGGCTTATCCGGTGGCACTTGAAGGCGCTCAGAAATTAAAGGAAATATCATACATACACGCAGAAGCCTATCCGGCATCAGAACTAAAGCACGGGCCACTGGCATTGGTATGTAGTGAGACGCCATGCATCATTGTATTGCCTGAATCTGAACTGCTGGATAAATCAATCGGAGCACTGGAAGAAATCAAAGCGCGTGGTGCTCCCGTGATTGTGGTAACAGATTCGTTAAACAAACGCATTGATAAACTGGCTGATCATGTAATAAGAACTCCGGCTGCTGATGAGCTGGTACAGGCAATGATAATGGGAGTAGCGTTGCAGTTATATGCCTATCACAGTGCGATTGCTCTTGGCAGGGATGTAGATCAGCCTCGACACCTGGCCAAGAGTGTCACTGTTGAATAGGGGTGAGCTAATATTCGATCGATTGTAGCGTGATAGTAAAGTTGGTAACTTACAAATAAAGTTGGTAACTTTACAATAAAGATGGTAACTATTCCCAGCATCTCGCGGGGTTCCTGACCGGCAGCAGTCGGCCA
>CAZKAQ010000112.1:0-12674 GCA_964550655.1 uncultured Granulosicoccaceae bacterium | reverse complement strand
TTTCGTGAATAGTCCGGGCTAGGAGTCTGCGCGGTAGAAGTCTGCGTAGCGAGAATGTGCCATGGCGAGGGCGTTTTTACGATCATTTGAGGCGCATAGTTATTCATACGTAACGAAAATGATCGATAAAAAAGCACCGTCAGGGCGCATTCGCAGTAGCAGTAGTTCTACCGCGCAGACTCCTAGGTCTTTAGCTTTCTACAAGTTATATCGCAGTGCATGTAATAACTAACAGGCATAGCCCATTGTTCAAGTATCCTGCCACGTTAAAAACGCACTGAACAGTTGCTGCTGAGTATTTAAGCCAAGTTTCGCGTAGGCATTCTTACGGTGGGTTTTAACCGTTGTTATTGCAATTTTTAATGTCAGGCTTATCAAAAGACTGGAATGGCCTTTCAAAATCATTTGCACGATTTGTGCTTCGCGTGGTGTAAGAGTATCAGCGGCAAAATCTTGTAGTCGCCGCTTTGTTTTAACTAGATTAGCAGTATCAAAAGATTGTCGGGCCCATACCTGCCGAAAAGCAGTTGCAAAAAGCGGATAGAACGGTTTCAGTTTTTCTATCTGTACAGATGTAAACCCTCCTTCCGTTGATGGTCTCGCGAGACTGATCTCACCCATAGCACCATCCGGTAAATCAACTGTTAATGCGAGTTCCTGCAAGCCACCTGGCCAGCCAGGTGTTCGATAGCCAATCTCCTCTTTATT
The DNA here is from genome assembly GCA_964550655.1 of uncultured Granulosicoccaceae bacterium. Lineage (GTDB taxonomy): Bacteria > Pseudomonadota > Gammaproteobacteria > Granulosicoccales > Granulosicoccaceae. Next base: position 11,966 of record CAZKAQ010000112.1, on the reverse strand, counting down.
ATCCGGCAGTACATCGGCGGCACCGGCAATCGGATTCCAGTTGTCAGGTGCCAGATCGGCCATTCGATAAAGCCCCGGGGCCAGACCATCCAGAAAGGCGTTGTAAACAGGGTTTAACAAATATGTACTCTTGATATAGTTCTGTACTGCTTCTTTAGCACCGGCACCAATATAAGTATCTGCAAGATAAACAGGCTGCTGATCCCTGCGGTTTACCACACAGAAAGCAGCAGAAAAAGGGATCAGATGCTGCGCTGCTGAAATGATCTCCAGCATGTGGCCGCGACCTTCGATCACACCGGACAACGCGTGATTAATCGCTTCAACTTCACCACCTTCGTAGTTCACTCTGGTTACTCTATGGATGGATTAAAATGTAATCGAATGCACGCGACATCATCCCTTGGGACGATGGCGCAGTTTGATTGATACTGCGATAGTTCAAAGTTAAAAATCGGATTACACAAATCATGACCTTATCACCGGTAGTATTAGCCCGGACTATTCATGAAATGGCGGGCATATCGCGCAGAGATTTGGTTTCACAGTGAATTTTCTTCTTGCATCGAATACTTATTGATATTTGCAAAAGAAAAAATCCCTATTAAAGCTATCTTAGGGTGGAATCAAAGATCAAGTGAGATGCCGTCGATTTCATGAATAGTCCGGGTTAGATGCCAATGCAGTTGATCAACTACTGCCAAAGCTCGACGTTTTAGCAGAAATGCGCCAGCTGTTTATTGATCTTGCTCAATCTCAGGCTGTGCAGCCACCTCAGACTTTAACGCTGTTGCCAAATGATAAGGGGGATTTTATTACCTACCTCGGGGCGACGAACAACAAGAGAGCCTTTGGTGCCAAGTTGTCGCCCTACCTTGTTACTGACAGCAAACCAGTGGTTACGGCCTGGACGATCCTCATGTCGCTGGAGACCGGACAGCCGTTGTGTCTATGTGATTCCGGCCGGCTGACTACCGAGCGCACAGCCGCCACCACCGCACTGGCGGTTGATATGCTGGCAGGCAAAGAGGCCCGCCGTTTAGCGATCATCGGTGCCGGTTCTGTGGCTAAAGCCCATTGGCGTCTGGTGCAGAAGCTCCGCCCCTGGCAGGAGGTACAAGTATATTCACCGAGCCTTGCCAACGACAATAACAACCAGATGCAATGGCAAACCCTGTGCCCTGATGCTACGTTTGCCAACAGTGCTGATGATGCAGCACAAAACGCCGATGTAGTAATGCTCTGTACATCATCCGGCACCCCGGTTCTTAACGCCGATGTAATCGCACCGTACGCGCTTGTGACATCCATCAGCACCAATGTAAAATAGGCACACGAAATTACACCGCAGTTCCTGAACACCGCACAGGTCTATTGCGACTACCGGGCAACCACACCAGACACCGCCGGTGAAATGGTACTGGCCGCCCGCGATCATGGCTGGTCGGCAGCAAGTATCCGTGGCGATCTGGCCGAACTGTCTGCTGCCAGTTGTGACTTGCCCGAGGCTGGCAGCCCGGTCTTTTTCCGCTCAGTAGGTCTGGGCCTGGAAGACATTGCAATTGCCAGTGCGATATACAGCGCTGCCCTATCCGAACAGAGTAACTAAACCATGCATATCGAACCCTTTGGCGTTGAAATCTGGATGAATGAATGGGAAACCAAATGCGACTGGAACCTGGCCGAAACCTGCGTAGAAAGCATGACGATCACCAACTTGTTGGAACTGACCGGCAAGACTGAGGCAAGCCTTACCGATTTACTGCCGCTTAAAATGACCTATGGTGACATCGAAGGATCTGTTCGACTACGCACAGCCATTGCCGCACTCTATGAAAAACAAAAAACCGAAAACATCGTCGTCACACACGGAACCATTGGCGCCAATATGTTGATTCACAAAACACTGGTTGCAGCAGGCGATCGTGTAGTGACGGTGGTACCAACGTATCAGCAGCACTATTCAATTCCGGCCAGTATCGGTGCAGAAGTACATAAGCTAAAACTACGTGAACAAAACAACTTCCTGCCTGATCTGGATGAGCTACGCGCCATGGTAGTTGCAGGCACCCGGCTCATTGCAATGACCAATCCCAACAACCCGACAGGCTCACTAATGGATCGGGCAATGCTTGAAGAAATCGTCAACATCGCCCGTGAAGCAGGCGCGTGGATTTTGTGCGACGAAGTCTACCGTGGAACCGATCAACAAGGCGATGGCGTGACGGTTTCAATAGCTGACCTGTACGAAAAAGGCATCAGTACAGCGGGAATGTCCAAAGCATTCGCACTTGCAGGCTTGCGTCTTGGATGGATAGCGGGACTGCATGAACTGATCGAAAAAGTCTCAATCCACCGAGACTACGATACAATTTCCGTTGGCGTAATCGACGATCATTTCGCCACACTAGCGCTTGAGAATCGCAACAGCATACTAGCCCGCAGCCAGGCCATAACGCGTGGCAATCTCGCACTGCTTGAAGAATGGGTATCGCAGGAACCACGCATATCCTGGGTTAAGCCACACTCCGGCACAGTCGCCCTGCTGAAATACGATTTACCAATGAGCTCTCGTGATTTTTGTATCGCACTACTTAAAGAGACCGGTGTCATGTTCACACCTGGCTCGGTGATGGATATGGAAGGTTATGTCCGAATCGGCTACGCCAATAACCCAGATATTCTAAAAGAAGGACTTCGTCTGGTATCGAGCTTTTTATCAACGCAAAAAGCCTGATCACGTAAAGCTGGAAAGACAGAAAAAGCTGGTGCAATCTATAAAATAATTTTATTCATACATCAGCCTGAATAGACCAAGTCGCCTCATGAATAATGCAGGCCGGGCACTCAAGCAGTTCCATTGCTCACTCAGCTTAGTTCAAAAGTTTTCGAATAGCTGTATCCAACGCATCAGTAAATCCCTGATCGTTTCCTGGACTGGCGGCACAATGGCCAAACGGTGAATCATAAGGGAGAAATTCAGCGTTTGACATGTATTGTGCCTCTATCTCATTATCCTCTGGCGGGAAATAAAGATCCTGGGTGCAAGGCATAAGAATCGCTCGGGCTTTGATAGCTCTCAGCGCTGCAAAGAAATCACCCTGATAGAGCGGCCCTGCACTAATATCTCCAGCCTGCCACGTGGCCAGTTTCGCAAGCAGGTTATTAGCATCCCAGTTTTCGACATGATCGACCTCCCAGTCGATCAACAGATCTTCTACGGTATTAAATCCCAACTGCTGATAGAGTTTATCGCGGTAGAATGTCTGGCTGAAAGCCCACCCGGCATAGACTCGCGCAAATGCCTTCAGTCCCGCAACAGGCGGGCTGTTATATTTGCCAGTTTTCCATTCCTGATCGGCGCACAAAGCGGCTTTAATGCCTTCCAGGAACACGAAGTTGTGAGGAGATGTTTTGGCAGAGGCACAGAATGGCAGAATGGCTTTCACCATATCCGGATATTGTGCTGCCCATTGATAGGATTGGCATCCCGCCATAGACCATCCCGCGACCAGTGCGATCTCGTCAATACCCAGGTGCTCATGAATGAGTTTATGCTGAGCTGCGATGTTATCCCACATCTGTACTAATGGAAAACGAGGGCCATTCTGCGGTTCGGCAGTATTGGAAGGTGACGATGACCGACCATTGCCGAAGAGATTTGGACTGATGATAAAATGTCTTTCTGGATCGATGGCGCGTCCAGAGCCAAAAAATCCCTCGCTACGGGTGTTAGTTCCGGTATAGAAAGTAGGCAACACCACCACGTTGTCTTTAGTGGACGCAAGGCTGCCATAGGTTTGATACGCAAGCTTAGCGTTCTTTAACGTCTCACCGCTGAGTAATTTGAAGTCACCTAAGTTGAAAACTTTAAATTCCATTTCAGCTGTTCTTTTTAAAGAGTTAAATGCTTTAGTAAAGTCTCAGATACTCTTCAACTTCCCAGTCTGTCACCGCCTGATGATATCTCTCCCATTCATCATTCTTATACTCAAGGTAAGAATGACGCATCACCGACCCCATCACATGTTCTGCGATATCATCGCTGCGCAATGCCTCAATGGCGCCGTATAAAGTACGGGGTAAACGACGAATGCCCAACTCTTCTAATTCGGTTTCTGTCTTGGAGTAGAGATCAAAATCAGTGGGGCTGCCAGGGTCCACTTTGTTCTTTATGCCATTTACCGCACAAGTCAAATGCATAGCCATCGCCAAATAGACGTTCATGGTCATATCACAGGCGCGATTCTCAATGCAGTGGCGGCTTTGAGGCAGGCGGAACTGTGCAGATCGATTATTGAACCCGTAGGTAATGTTTGTTGGGGCCCATGTTACTGTACCACCCTCAAATCCACCTACACGTGGTACCAGTCCGTTGTAAGAGTTTACTGTCGGGCAGGTAATTGCAGTGATCGCTTCGGCGTGCTGCATTAATCCACCGACGGCCCATCGACTTTCATCGCTCCAGTCTCCGTCAGCTGTTTCGAAGATATTCTCACCAGGTTTGTCCGCACGCTGCATGGACATATTAATATGTGCGCCAGAGCGCCAGTCGCCCACAGTTGGCTTAGGCATGAAGGTCACAAACATTCCATGCTTTTTGGCCACCTCCTTCAGAGTAATACGCAGGAACGCAAGCCTGTCGGACATCTCCAGCAGATTGGTGTAGTGAAAATCGAGTTCGAACTGTGAATACGCCCCCTCGGCCACTACATCGTGCAGGTTCCAACCCAGCTCTTCGATGATGTCGATCATTTCCTTTAGAAAGGGCATCGAATCGATGGAATACTCCACATCGTAGCCAAAGGCCTGGCGGCGAGGATTGATAGCGGCTTTTAGATCGTCATCGAACGCTTTGACAGGTAACCCGTTCTCATCGTATTTCATAACGATAAATTCTGGTTCCACGCCCGCATAACCTATATATCCTTCATCAGCCGCCTCCATCATCGCGCGCTTTAAAGCCTGACGTGGGCAAACGTTGTAAGGCTTGTCCTCCCAGTAAAGATCAGAAAAAATAATTGCCATGCTGGCATCCCACGGGCAGACATAAACGGCATCCAGATCCGGTACAACCACCTGATCACTGTCTGCCGGGCTGAGTTCCGGCACATAGGATATAGAATGCACGGCAAACTGTGGCCCCTTGCCAAGACAGAGCGGTTCAAAATCGCTCATCGGCACTGGCTTGGTTTTGGGAATACCGTGTAAGTCAATCCACGCGGCCATCACATACTTAACACCCGCATCCTCAAGCGATTTCTTTACTTCGGGGATAAGCGGCCGATTGCGCTCTACAGCATCGGAAAAATTTTCATAGTAAATTTTAGACACGATTTATTCTCACTAGCCTGGTGCAAAGATTAGCCTGGTACAAAGATTATCCCGGTACAAAGTCATCAGGGTCAATCCCCGGTACTTCAGTGATACCTGCCAACTGCTTCCAGTTGTGTGGATAGGCAGCATAAAATATGACACAACGATCATCTGCTTCGTAGGAGATGTGATTATCCTTCGGGATGTAGAGCACGTCACCTCGATTGCAAAGGTAGGTTTCGCCATCGCAGACTAGTCGGAAAGTGCCTTCCAGCACATAGATAATCTCGTCACAGGTCAGATCCCACGGTACTTTAATGTTCTTTAAAACATTAATACCACCACACATAGTGTTGGAAAACCCGCTGGTCACCATCGGCTTTATGTACGTGGCGCTTTCATCTTCTCCGATTGAGTCATAGCGATCCTTAACGAGATCCCATGTCATCAATCTTGGTTTGTCACTCATGTGTTATTCGCCTTCTATGTTTGATGGTTAAGTTTGTATGATGGTTAAGCTTGATGTTTAAGAATGGATTCATTTAGCTCAACTTTATATCCGTCCGGATCTTCGCAAAATGCAATGACACGAGTACCGTTTTTCATCGGTCCGGGTGGGCGTGTGATCTTCACCCCCGCTGATGCCAGGTCTTCGCAGGCTTTGTAGACATCCGGTGTCTCGATACAGATATGCCCCCACCCGTCTCCTTTATCATAAGGTTCCGTCTGATCCCAATTAGCTGTTAACTCCAGTGTGGGAAACTCAGCCTCCGCACCGTAGCCGATAAAGGTATTGGTAAATTTTCCTTCCGGGTAGTCGGTGCGGCGAAGTACCTGCATGCCTAATACGCCACAGTAAAATTCAAGCGATTTGTCCATATCCATGACACGCATCATGGTATGCGCTAATCTGAAGCCTGCGTTTATATTCTCACTCATGCTTATCCAGTGTTTATGAATGGTTAGTTCGAGTTACATCCTGAGCTACAAGCTCCTGAAAAGCTCGTACGCTGTCTTCCCAAACTGGTGACAACAATCCACCGTCATTTGACATCGTTGAACTGCGACCGAGTTGCAATCGTTCGGTCATTGAATGATCTTCCTTGTGAACATCCCACCACAGCTGTTTAAGACCCTCGACTTCTTCCTGTGTTAACTGCTGACCTTCGGTTGTGTAGATTGCACGTTTTTGCATCATGGTGCCCGGCCCGGTAGGAATATTCAAATACACACCCAACTGATCCGGAAAATAACGTCCGACTATAAAATTCGGATATAACGCCAGATACCTCGAACTCACCGCCAGACTTCCAGATGTGCCAACCTCCTCATCGAGATCAACAGCGCTGCCCATGCAGTTTCCATCGATGATCGTATAGTGATCTGCCAGTGGTTGATCGGTAGTGGATTTATGGACAAACTGAACGTGATACGGCTCGATAAAGTTCTCCATAATGAATTTCCAGTTGCATGGAATTTCACCAAAATCGAGCGTTGCGATGTTTTCAACCTGCGCCCAGTTGACGCCCTTCAGACGTTCCTGAAGTGTCGCTGAATAGTCTTCAAAAGATTCAGCACTGCCATCGATGTTGACAAATATCCAGTCATTCCAGACATGGCTTCGCACTTCAATCAGTCCCGTCCTGGAACGGTCCATACCATCTGCGATATGTATATCCGTACCACCGAAGTGGGGTGCACCCTTGAAATTGCCATCGAGATCGTATGCCCACGCGTGGTAAGGACAGCGAATGAGGTTGCCGACCACACCATGTTTCTCAACCAGTTGAAGGCATCGATGTCGGCAAATGTTGTGGAAGACTTTGATATCCCCGGAGCCGTTTCTAACGATCACTAAGGGATGCCCGGCGAAGGTAACCGGCATTGCTTCACCTGTTTGCTGCACCTCATGATTGAAACCGATGCAAACCCAGTTTTTAGTAAAAACCGATTGGCATTCCGCGCTCCAGAATTCTTCCCCTGTATAGGCGTCAGCAGGTAACCCTCGTTTGGGGGCTGTCTCCTCCCAAAAGGGATGAAGCATGGTCGCAATATTCTTCATATCGAATTTTCGGTAAGGGACGGCAGGGTAGCAGAGAAATTCAACATTCTCCATCCCTCACTTTTTGTGCATGGAGATTTATCTGAAATTCGATAAATTGTCTAGTATTTTTTCACGTAAATCACGAAAAAGGGTGTTTACTGATAAGAAATTCATATATCAAACATATTCGTTTTAGAGGAGATATAACAATTGCACACTCACGAGGTTAAGCTGGAAGATGGATTGACACACTAATCCGTGGCTTCACTGATATCTCCGGGACTAGCTGTAGCCGCAGACAAAACAAAAAAACCAGGGCAGTTTTTTATGGATGGCAAAGCGAAGCCGGAAAACATCCGTTCCCCAAACAACGATCTGAATAAAAAGATCATCCGCCTGCTGCAACAAGACAGGCGCATAGCTTACAACGAGATAGCCAAATTCCCGGACGTCTCCAAAGGCACGATCCTTATTAGTAGGACAGGCAACTAAAAAGCGAGGGCCTATTAGTAAGACAGGCAACTTAAAAGAAAAACTGAGGCATGATTCCCAGTGTAATGTTGTGATTACAGGCAACCTTGGAATCGTTGTTAGCTGTAGAAGTAAAGTCTCATGCCCAAGCCCCGCAAGCTTCAGATCTCGCTTGATGCCACCCCCTTCTATCACTGCGTATCTCGTTGTGTCAGACGGGCTTTCTTATGTGGAAAAGATTCTGTCTCCGGTCGTTCCTATGAACACCGCAGACACCAGATTGAACATGACTTATTAAGGCTCGCTTCCATCTTCTATATTGATGCGGCTGCCTTTGCAGTACTTTCAAACCACTATCATGTTGTACTCCACGTTGACCGCGATTGCTGCAACAAAGCAGATGCCAAAGACATCGTTCGCCGTTGGCATCTGCTCTACAAGCCTAAAGATGTCTCTCAGAAATATATCAACGGTGAACATCTCGAACCGCACGAACTCAACCAGATTGACGTGCTGATCGACACTTGGCGCAAACGGCTTCATGACATCAGCTGGTTCATGAAAAATCTTAATGAAAATATCGCCAGGCGTGCGAATAAAGAAGACGACTGTACCGGTCACTTCTGGGAGGCGAGATACAAATCACAAGCTCTACTCGATGAGAAAGCCGTTCTGAGTGCGATGACCTACGTTGATCTCAATCCTATTCGAGCCGCTATGGCCACAACTCCAGAAACTTCTGACCACACTAGTATCAAACTACGTATTGAATACTGGAAGAAAAAAGCAAATCAAAAGCTCGAAGATCAAAACGAAGCATTTCAACCAAAATCACTAATGCCGTTTGTCGGTAACCTACGGCAGCCAATGGCAAAAGGCCTGATCTTCAATCTTATCGACTACATTGAGCTGGTCGACTGGACGGGCAGAATCATCAGAGATGACAAACAAGGGTCCAGACACGCAACCACTCCACCCATTCTGAAACGACTCGATATTTCCATGGATCACTGGCTTGAACTTTCCACCAAATTCGAATCTCGGTTCAAAGGCATCGCCGGAAGCACAGAATCTATTAAAGCACTGTGTGCTCACTTCGGGCTAACCAGACAAGTTAACCATAGTAACAGCGAATTGCTCTACGGCTAGAAGAAACTTATCCATTCTTATCGGACTTTTCCCGCTCGGGAAAACTCTACCCTGCTCGTTACCGGGATATCTGCGCATTTTATACAGAGCTATCGCTGAATCCATCGCTAACAGAGCCCCAATACATCCACGCTTTTTGCCTTATATGAATTTATAAGCCTCTACGGCTCTTGATAAGAGTAATTGCTCCTTTTTACATAGACTGTCCGTGTTAAAAACATGACTGTCCATGTTAAAAACACAACCGCACTAAATTTCATTGACAAACTTCATTGACTGTCCATGTAAAAAATAGTCCGTGTAAAAATATTTTAAGGTCGCACCAATTCTTTAATATCATCAATATGCTCAGTCCAGGTTTTGAGGCATTTAGCCCACACACCTGGTTCGCATGCATCTTTTCCGGCAGCTTGAAGCGCGAAGATGCGGCTCTTGTCAATGCCTGCTGCCGAATACGCTTCAAAATCGGTAGGTTTATCTCCGTAGCCAGCAAACAGGCTCCAGCCACTTTCCTGAAACTCTTTTAATACACGTTTTTTAAAAGTAGCATGACTTTTACTATCAGACTTGTTGCGTACTTGAATGTTGCCCTCGGGAAAGCCCTTCCTTTCGAGCCAGCCGGGTATGCCCGATTGAAGTGATCTTCTGCGTGCAGTCAGGTAGATGATCAGGTAGCCGTTATCAGCAAACAACTGTGCAGCTTTGGCTGCATCGTCTCTTGCCTTAGAAAAAGAAGTTTTTTTCGGAGTCAGCGTTCCGTCGATATCAAATACAACCGCCTGATTCTGTTTTAGCGGAGCTTGCTGAATATCATGGGCTTTTATCGAGCAACCTGAACATAAAATTGCCAATAGCAGGATACTAATGTTTCGCATGGAATTCGTCATTGTCTTGTGTGTGTTGGATCATGTCTAAGTACGAACCGCACTCTGGTAAATTGCATGCGTTTATCTGTGTGTTAGAACATAACGGGCCTGCAACTACACTTAAAAACCGCGCAGTGAGACTGGAGCTCACCCGGTATTATAGACATTATCAAATATACAATGTTCCAGTGCGACGGCACAAGCATGCATTAAACATCGCTCATGATAAAATACAGCAGTACTTCAAAGTAGTTTTAAGGACAATCGGCACGCCGAAAATATCACTGCTTCCTGGGGCTGACCATGCTTCGTCTCGCCATTCCCGGGAGCTCTCAAAGGGATCAGGTCAGTTTTACAAAGCACCGAATTCGAAAGCAATCATTGTGCTTTCCATACGCAATCATTACTTCTTTTTACTAAAACTGTCATTGCAATTTCTGCTGCATATTTCGCAGCACACCGCTGCGCAATCTGCACAATGCAACCCGCAGCCAGCCTGATAAGCTGTACTTTAATCGTACATCATAAATCTAGCCGGCACTCGCCACGCTAGTCTGGGGAAAAAAATGGTTGGAGCAGATACTGCGTGGATAATAGTGGCAACAGCTTTGGTGCTGCTCATGACACTACCTGGCCTGGCACTGTTTTACGGCGGCCTGGTTCGATCACGCAATGTGCTGAGTGTGTTAATGCATTGCTTTTCGATCGCCTGCCTGATGAGTGTGTTGTGGCTCGCACTGGGTTACTCCATTGCGTTTGGCGACGGTAATGCCTACTGGGGCGGATTGGGCAAAGCATTTTTAAAAGGTGTTGACGCCGAAACAGTGTCCGGCACTATTCCGGAAGTACTGTTTTTCGCGTTTCAAATGACCTTCGCCATCATTACACCGGCCCTGATCGTAGGCGCATACGTTGAACGAATCGGCTATGGTTTTGTATTGGTATTTTCGAGCTTGTGGATGCTTTTCTGCTATGCGCCGGTTGCTCACTGGATCTGGGGCGGTGGCTTGTTAGCTGGTGCCGAGTGGTCACTGTTTGAAAACGGTGTAAATGACTTTGCCGGTGGTATTGTGGTTCACCAAACCGCAGGTCTCGCAGCCCTGGTGCTGGCCGCTTTCCTCGGTCCCAGAAAAGAGAAAAACGTACCTCCCCATAACCCGGGTATGGTCATGATCGGTGCCGCACTACTATGGGTTGGCTGGTTCGGGTTCAACGGCGGCTCACAGCTTGCAGCGGACGGTGGTGCGGCAATGGCCTTGACGGTAACTCATATATCCGCAGCAACCGCATCACTTACATGGGCACTGTGGGAAAAAATCAGGCACGGCAAGGCGACACTGGTGGGCATGGTGACAGGCACCATCGCCGGACTCGCATCCATCACTCCGGCATCCGGATCAGTCGATCCACTACAGGCACTTATCATCGGCGCTATCGCAGGCGTACTGTGCCAGGTACTTTGCGGCGTTGTGAAAAACATAATGAAAATCGACGACACACTTGATGTATTCGCAGTACACGGAGTCGGCGGCATGTTTGGTATTCTGATGCTTGTGGTGTTTGGTCACGCCGGAATGACAGAGCAGGTAGGCGGCCTGATAGTGGTAGGCGTTTTCACTATTGTGATGACTATAGTGATTGTTCTTATCACTAAGCTGATTACACCATTGCGCGTTGACGAAGAAAATGAAGCCATCGGCCTTGATCTAACAGCGCACGGCGAACGTGCCTATGATATGTCTTCCTAGCGCGGCCTAAAAATCTCTAAGGGTTAGCTCAGTGTTGCAAAGTACCGAATTCGAAAGTAATCGTTGTGTGGGTAACACCCTAGCCCGGATTATTCATGAGGATTCGACTTCCAGAGTCAATAGCGCTAAACAGGTCACTCGATCACCTGAGAAACGTGGCTCGCCACGTGCCGAAGGGGATCGGGTGAGATGTGACGCGCTATTGGCTCCTGGAGTCGAATAGACAGACTGTTTTATGAGTCATGACATTAAAGTACGGTGAAACACTACAAATACAGTACTTTGCCTGAAAACTCGCGTCGCCTCATGAATTATCCGGGCTAGCCTGCATTATTCATGAGGATTCGGCACCCAGAGTCATTATCGCTAAAC
>CAZKAQ010000111.1:0-12723 GCA_964550655.1 uncultured Granulosicoccaceae bacterium | reverse complement strand
TAAAGACATAAGAGCTAATTTCGCCGGTCGCCTTGTGAATAATGCAGGCTAGATAAACAAGTGTTGGCTTTTTATATCGGCTGGTAAAATAAAGGCCAGCCAACATAGTGGCCACGGTAACGTGGCCTCTATGTCATCGCTACGACACCTCAAACAACAGTGGCATTGGATAGCTATGCAATGTTGAAATTCTATCAAGGAGATTTCGTGAGTGCACGTAACTTTGCTATTCAAGTTTTCAACCGATCCTTGTTTAGCCCTTACCGTTATTGTTTCGCGACTTCGCTTTGCATGATTGACACAGCGATGGGCAACTTTTCCTCAGCTATTCGCTTTGGTGAACAGGCAATCTCTCTGCACCGTTCAGACCATAAAAAATATTTGCTCCAACGTTGCGTTATTTGTCAGTTGCGCAGGCAGAGACCGGAAATTTAAATAGAGCTAACAGCCTGCATAAAATACTGGCCTCTCAAGAGCCGTCTTTTCATCCTAACAATATTTTAGAGGCAGACTACCCTATCCCGAACCAGGGCGTCGCGCGATATCTCAGTAAGTCTTTGGCTCAAATCGAAAGAAATTCAGCTACCTGATAAAAACGGCCCAAACCAACAGTCAGTCTCAATTATGCCTCCACTGCAGTGGTATTTGATTTTCACAATCACCTATATATCCGCTCACAGCGCAATTTCCATGAATTACTAATTCACGCTTTGCATCTGGCGTGAGAATATTTTTCCATGTACTCACCGTAGATATAGTGGTTTTATCAACGAAGGCTGATAACAATCAGTTTTGGAGCGCGTAGTCTGGCCTTTAACAATAAAAAGTCAGAGTCGAACCGACGGTAAATTTTTACAACCCGGGGCAAAAAAACCAAGAACAGATCACAGTGGGATTTAGCAATTACAAGTCAACACGATTTGACCCGCCAAATAACAGGATTGGCGGCTCATGATTTAAACAATCTGTTAACCACCATCGTCGCTAATTTGGAAATTGCAGCGTCACACGCTACATATACTGATGAAAGCACTTTAATTGCTGAAACCCTCCATGCGGCGGAAGCGTGTGCAATCATAAACCGCCGCTTGCTCAATTGCGTTGGAATACCAAAACACCCGCCCGTTGTACTCGAACCGGGAGACTGTCTGTTGGAAATGTTTCATTTACTGGAGCGAACACTTAACAAGAATATCCAGACGTCAGCAAAAGTGTATCCCGACTTATGGAACGTATATGTTGACCCTGGCGAAATACGAAGCGCGCTGATAAATCTGGCTCTCAACGCGCAAGATGCCATGCCAGATGGCGGTAACCTAACCATGGAGCTATGTAACAAGGAACTATCCACAGGGAATGTGGAACTTTCTGAAGATGCAAAACCCGGAAACTACGTCAGAATAATGGTATCGGACACGGGCACTGGCATGACAGTAGACGTAATGGAAAACGCGCTTCAGGCATTCTTCACCACAAAACAAGGAAAAGGCTGCGGTCTGGGATTGAATAGCGTCAATGAATTCGTACAAAAGTCTGGTGGCTTTTTAAACATAAACAGCGTCGTTGGAAAAGGAACGGCAGTCAGGCTCTACCTGCCAGGGGCGCCTGAATAGACAGTCTCAATCCAGCTTAAGTACACCCGATAACAAAATCACCGACCTGCCGAAACCGGCTTACCTCTATAAGCCAAAAGACCAAACTCACAAAGCACACTGGCGAGGCCGATTCCAGGGCCAAACCAGCCATCCGTGACGCTACGCTTTATCAAACAGAATATCAACAATTGCTGTCATCACGAGCTTTTACAGCCGATAGAATCAGCAGCATAAAGCGGCGTGCACGCATCTTACCCGGTGACAGCTATCGCAGACGATAAAGAACTCCACAGGTAGAGATATCCAACGTCGGCAAAGAGCCCGACTTATTCGTCATTCTCTGACAGCTACTGTCATTCAATTTATACTGCTCTCGCGCCACCATATAATCCCCGGTACATACCCTTGAGCCCAAAGAACCGGCTGCCACAATGAATAGCACCCAATCCGGCTACAGCCTCGATTCAGATCCCTTATTCCAGCCTCTTCGGATTAAGCACCTAACCCTGAAAAACAGAATCATGAGCACCAGCCATGCATCCGGTATGGATGATCAGGGCATGCCCGCTGAACGCTACCAGCGCTATCACGAAGAAAAAGCCAAAGGCGGACTGGCGCTGACCATGTTTGGTGGTTCATCAAATATTGCCGTCGATTCACCCAGTGTTTTTGATCAGCTACGTGTCGATAACGATAACGTCATTGCGCACCTGCAGAAATTCTCTGAGCGCATCCATCAACACGGCACAGCGCTGATGTGTCAAATCACTCATCTCGGTCGCCGCGGAGATGCCACCGCAGAGAGATGGCTGCCCACCATCGCGCCCAGTGTGCAACGCGAGACACTGCATCGCAGTATCCCGAGAGAAATGGATGAGTACGATATTAATCGTGTCATCAAAGCTTTTGGTGATGCGGCGTATCGCTGTTACGAAGGCGGACTCGACGGCATCGAAACACTTGCCGGTGCACACCTTATCGGACAGTTCCTCTCACCAGATACCAACCAGCGCAGCGACAAATACGGCGGCAGCCTGCAAAACCGTATTCGCTTTGCACTGCAGGTCTATGAAGAAATGCGCAAACGCTGCGGTGACAACTTTTTAATTGGCATTCGCATGTCGATGCAAGAAAACCGCGGTGGATTACAACTCGATGAAGCATTACAGGTGGCTGAAATTCTACAGCGTGAAGGCGCGATTGATTTTCTAAATTGCATTTTTGGTCGAATGGATACCGAGTTGAGTCTGGCCGAGTACAATATGCCGGGTATGAGCCAGCCGATAGCACCATTTCTGGAGCGCATGCGTATTGTCAAACAAGCGGTCACCGTGCCGGTATTCCACGCAGCCCGAATTGTCGATATTGCCACAGCCAGACACGCTATTCGCGATGGATTGCTCGATATGGCGGCAATGACCCGGGCACACATTGCCGACCCGCAGCTTGTTAACAAAATCAAGCGCGGTGAAGAACATCGGGTACGACCCTGCTTTGGCGCAAGTCACTGCATGCACAAGAAGCCATCCTGTATTCACAACGTGTCAACCGGCCGTGAAACCGAACTACCGCAACTTATATTGCGCACAGAAAAACCTGCAAAACGGGTTGTCGTTATTGGCGGCGGGCCTGCAGGTATGGAGGCTGCAAGAGTTGCCGCAGAGCGAGGCCACTCGGTCACGCTGCTTGAAGCATCGACACAGCTCGGCGGACAGCTGCTTCTGGCATGTAAAGCCACATGGCGAAAAGATATCATCAGCGTGGTTCAATGGCGTGAAGCCGAACTTGAACATCTGGGTGTCGATGTCAGGTTCAACTGTTATGCATCCACCGAAGATGCATTGGCGTACGAACCAGACGTGGTCATCGTCGCAACGGGCGGCCTGCCCAATGTAGAGACCATTAACGGAGCCGAGCATTGCATCAGCACCTGGGACATATTGTCCGGAGAAGTACAAATTGCCACAAACGTGCTGGTTGTTGACGGTACCGGCAGACACGAAGGCGTCTCCTGTGCTGACTACATCGCAAGCAAGGGCGCGCAAGTCACCTTCGCAATGTTAGACGAGCAGCCAGCCGCAGAACTGGGTTACGCTGAGAGACCGGTTTACAGAAAAGAACTCTACAAGCGCGGCGTTAAAGTCCTGCCCGATCTGGCATTGCTGTCGGTAAACCGAAGCGGCAATCAGTTAACGGCTACTTTTAGACACGATCTGACAGACGATGAAACCGAGATCACGTCAGACCAGATAGTAATCGAATACGGCACACTTCCACTTGATGAGCTGTATCAGGAGCTCAGAACTCAATCAAACAATGATGGAGTAACTGATATTGACGCCCTGCTTAACACGATGCCGCAGCCATTTAACAATAACGGATTCCAGCTATACAGAATCGGTGACGCTGTGTCCAGCCGTTCCCTGCACGCAGCATTGCTGGATGCATTTAGAATTGCCGTAGCTTTGTAACCACACAAACACAAAACAAGGCTATCAATTCTAAACCCTATTGACTGCAATTTAGTAGGTCGCTGGCTACAGCGCACACCACCTCGCTACTCACAATAATCTTGTACGAGTTTTAATAAAGCAATTCACATTCGTGAAAGTTTCGTGTGAACCCGCCGTCATCTATAGCTCAGATAGTCAATTTTTTATTGGATTAGTATTATGAAGTACTTAAGTAAAACCTTTCTGACACCCACGTACCAGTAAGAAACGTCAGATATAAATCGTAAGTGTTACCTGTCTGCCGAGAATTGCTTGCAGGATCATGGCAGTAATCAAAGTAAAACGGCTTGCTATTGCAAGCCGTTTTTCATGGGATGCCTGGCGGACAAACGGTCAACTAACCAGATAAGTCGCAACAAGTTTCAAGAATCCCACAATGACAGCAGTTGAATAATAGTCAACAACAGCATCATTGTTCCTCAGCCTGGTGTATACTACGCACCATGACGAGACCGCACCAATTCCATGCATAGAATGCCTCGCATCCTTTGGCACTGCATAGGTACTTTCCCCTAACATTACCAACACACCCCGGACTGGAAACTTCGTAAAATAAAAAATACCAATTCAGGTATCCTTACCCTCCGCGAACAACGCAGCACAACAGTCCTTCAATGCCTTCAATTAACCGACGTACATTTATAGGTGGCGCAGTCGCCCTGGCCACCAACCCTCTGGCGTCACAAGCCAATGGCTACCAGGCCAAAGACTGGCATGCTAAAAACTGGCAGGAAGTAGCGAACAAGGCGCGCACACTGGAGCAATGTCACGCCATAGTCATACACCAAAATGGCTATCAGGTTCTGGCCGAACGGTTCCGCGGCCCCGCCATTGATCGGCTGATCCCCATTAAGTCAGTATCCAAAACACTCGTCGCGGCACTGACGGGCATCGCTGTAGACTGGGGTGAGATTCCATCCATGCAATCCACTCTGGGCGAGCTTATCCCCGAACTGATACCACGCAACGCCGATCCAAAAGTCGCGAGTATAACGGTTGACAATCTCGTCACCATGCGAGCCGGCCTCGAACGCACATCAGGACACGGCTACGACAGATGGATCGACAGCAGCAACTGGGTGGCGAGTGCCTTATCGCGTCCTATGGTCGAAGAACCCGGAACCGTAATGCTGTACTCGACAGGGTCGTACCACGTTCTCGGTGCAATCCTGTCAAAGATCACCGGAACCAGCCTCCTGTCACTGGCTCGTTATCGTCTCGGGCGGCCATTGGACATCGAGATCCCTGCATGGACCCGCGATCCACAAGGGCGCTTTCTCGGCGGCAACGAAATGGCCTTGACAATCACTGCCATGATCCGATTCGGAGAGATGTACAGAAATGGAGGCATGGTGGGAAAAAACCGGGTGCTAAGCGAAGACTGGGTGAACAAGTCACAACAACAGGTTACCAGGTCAAGTTTTTCCGGCCTCGGTTACGGTTACGGCTGGTTCCTTGGAGAAACCACCGGCACCACCTACGCACTCGCACGGGGCTATGGCGGGCAGATCATCTGCTTTGTTCCGGATCTCTCGCTCACATTTGCAATCACCTCAGACCCGTCACTTCCAGCTCCCACGCACGGATATTTCGGGGACCTGATGCGTCTGATTAAGTACTCAATAATTCCGGCTGCCCGCGCAAATGCCACTTACACAGCGGCAGCACAGTAGCATGACAAGCGCTCTACAATATAAATACTACGAGCTGACACACATCGAAATTTACAATCCCGGGCTTTAATCGAGGTGCCCGTCCACGTAAATTGCCCGTCCACGTAAATTGAATGTTGGCACCTGAGCGTTATTTCTATCAGCAATGAGATTTAAAATCGCAGATCAATAGCTATCAGCTCTGCGAAAAATACCGTACCCCAAACTTCGTTGGGCGCGAATTTCCCAATCATGAGTGCCGTCTAACTCTAACAGCCGACGAATATGAGACACGTGTACCTCTATTCTATGGGTTAAGCACTGTTTGCTGTCCATACCCCACAGGTCAAAAAGAATCTTTGACTTTGATAGCACCTTGCCATGATTAACGAAGAGATATTGCGCAAGGTCAAAAGTCTTTTTTGTCAGGCGCACTTCGATTCCGGCAAACTTAATAGTTTGAATCGAATGATTTATAAGATACGGCGGAAAGTATTTATCCTTGCCTGCCAACCTTCCAAGCAGTGCCTGAAATATTCTTGCAGTGCAATTTTCTACAACTACCACCCTGTCCGCACCTTGTGCATAGCATTCTGTGATTTCTGACTCATTATAAGTTTTTATCAGCGCCACGATGACGGGACGATGTGCAGCTTTTGCCATGCGTGAGACAAGTCCCTTACTAAGCAATGATTGATCAACACCAAAGATAACTACTTGTGATCTACTCCTGGAAACGCTTTGTAGCAGTGAACTCTCATGCTTGTATTGTTCGACCAAAATTCTACAACCAGAGGTCCAATGATTTATCAGAGATCCAAAGTAACTACTAGTGGTATAAAATGAAAACTCCGTATCCGGGAGCTTAACCTGCAGAGTATTTTTATCCATAGCGCATAAAAAAGCAGACTTTACTTTGTCAGTTTTGTTGATCATGAGTAAGCCCGCCATCTCCTGTTTTAAAGTGATAAGAATTAAATATATCTTCCTCTTACTATTTAAATAAGGCATTAATATTTATCTGTTACGCCGTATGATAAATGTAAACTCCATTAGTTCATTTTCAGAAATATTCTTTCGCTCTACATTTCACATATAAAATTCAATTAAATTAATTTTTTTAATTAATGAACTTTAACCAACAAATGAATAAGCCAATAAAGGCAATCACATTTCAATAAATGTTTTTCATTTTTGTCGACATGAACACAAAGCACATCACATAACTAACCTGCGTTTTAAATGAACGCAGGTTGAACAGAGACTCACCTTCATTTTGCATTCAGAGAACAGAGTGACGGTGTAATGAAAAAGAAAACCAGCATGAACAGGCAAAGTATAAAAACAGCAGGAATGGTTATACTTTTTTTATAAATTCATTAACATGCCGGACCAAGGCTGGAAGCAATCAGAGCGCCGATCACGATCCGGGGTTCCGGATAAATCCCGCGAGCTTCTGAGCTGGCCAATCCGCTTGCCCGACAAGTTATCCTCCGGGTAACTCCACAAAATCCGCTACCAGATCATATTCAAAATTTCAGTCCTGATGCTTGTGCTTGGATGTATGTTCGGCACTATTGCCAAAGGCAATTCCTTCAAACTCCTCCGCCACCTTATGATTAATACGGGCGGTCTGGAGGTTACGTAACAAAGTGAGATTTTTAACAGCACCTGCCCACAGCTGTTTATTTTGATCTATCCTCTTTTAGTGATACCTGCCAGTATCATTTACTAGTCGGTAATGTCTAAAACGAAGATATTGTTATAACTGTCGGACATTATATCGGTAAGCTAGCAACCGAGTGATGTTGCATCTATACGCACCGAGACTGCATCCTGACTCTTGACACATTGGTTTAAATTACTTTTTGCGAATTTCTTCCTTATACAAAAACAATTGAGGCACAAATGAAATTTAATCGTCCAGCTCTATCTACTATTATCGCATCAGTTTCCATCCTTACATTAGTTGCCTGCAGCAGCGACGATGATGACGACTCAGCCAATGGAGCCACAGATAGCGAACCAGCCGATGTAGTTCAATTTGATGAAGCCATAGATGGCGACATAGTAGATGACCCCAATAACCCGACCCCAGTGGATCTTGTTATCGGACAAAATCGAGTCAATGCATCAATGATCGCACCTGATCTGGACTATCTAACGATCAATGTACCAGCTGGCAGTGAACTGACGGCTATCGAGCTGACGGAGTACACATCCGTAGATGACGTCTCTTTTATCGGTATGCAGACAGGCCAGAATTTCACTGAAACACCTGAAGATCCAAACCCTGCAAATCTGTTTGGGTTCATACTGTTCGGTGGCGCATTGGAAGGCGGCGATATTCTCGAATTGATGGGAGCCAACCCCGACGCACAGGGGTTTACACCACCTCTGGAAGCGGGTGACTACAGCTTCTGGATTCAGGATACCGGTCCTGACCTGGTAACCTACAGACTCAGTTTTGTTGTTGAAGAGACTAACTAACAGTAATCTTGCACAGACAGTAACCGCTGCGGTTACTGTCTGGTCCACATCAAACCGTTTAAGCAACGGCAGCGAATAAAATCCGTTAAAGCCCACTTACCATTCCGGGGTGTTCTTCAATACCCTGTACAACCTGACACCCGTAAGTCGATTGCCTGATCGCATAGCCCGCCGAATGTCTGATGCAATTGTGCTCGGACGTAGAACAAAAGACCATACCGTGGCCCTTTGAGCAGCAACTGGAGAATTAATGCATATCGTCGTTTATGACTGTGTGACTGGCGACGCCCTGACCGAAAAGTATGGTGAAACCGGACCACAGGTTATTGAATGGATCCGCAATCACTTACCGGAAGCCCGCTTTTCTTCCATTCATGTCGCTGGCAACCAACCGATGCCGGAAAACGCAGATGGCATTATCATCTCCGGTTCGGAAAAAGGTGTTTACGATGACACACCCTGGATGCAGCCGTTGCGAGAAAATCTACAACTGATGCGATCCGCAGGTGTCCCGATGTTCGGTATTTGTTTCGGACATCAGATCATGGCCGATGTTTTCGGCGGCAAAGCGGCCAAAGCTGACAAGGGCTTTATCACCGGCACAAGACAGTTCAATGATCGCGGGGTCAACGTGAATGCCTACCTGGCGCACCAGGATCAGGTAATCGACGTACCACCCAATGCCGAGGTGATCGCCTCAGCTGCACACTGCCCAGTGGCGGCGTTGTCCTATGATTTTCCTGCATTGTCAGTACAGTTCCACCCCGAATACAGTCTTGAGTTTGCCAGAGACCTGATTAATATGTTTGGCGCAGAATTGATGACACCGGAACAGATACAGGCCGCTCTGGACAGCTTGTCGGCAGAGACCGAAGATGCCCTGTGGTGCACGGAAGTCGCAGAATTTTTTCGCTCAGCAATCTCAAGCCGTTAAACAAAATCAATAACGTACCACCCGGTGCAACAAAGGCTAATTTAAATTGGCCTGAGTATCGAATACGATCTCCGAGCTAAGGAGAATATCAGGCAGCGATACTGTACTTCGTAAGCAGTTTTAATATCCCCGGGATCTCATCAGCCCTGACAGGCTTACTCAGGAAGTAACCCTGCGCTGACCGGCAGCCGTGGTTATTCAACCAATTAAACTGCTCTATAGTCTCTACACCTTCACCAACCGTATACAGATTCATACCTGATGCGATAGAAATAATACCACCTACTACCGACTGCTTTTTTACATCAGAATCCAGATCATCAACGAAAGACTTATCAATTTTAATTGTATTTATCGGAAGTTGTATTAAATAACTCAGCGATGCATAGCCGGTACCGAAATCGTCAATAGCCAGACTAACACCCACTGCACTAAACTGATTAATCAAAGATTTTGCATGTTCCGGGTTAGACAACAATGCCGTTTCAGTCATCTCGATCTCCAGTGCCTCTGCTGGCAGCCCGGATTTATCAAGCGCACCTGTGACCCTTGAAAATAAATCACCATGGCTTGAAAACTCGCTCGCACTCACATTCACTGCAACCTTGAGATCGGGTTCCAACTTGCGAAATTCTGCGGCTACTTTCAGGCTATTCTCTATTACCCAATCAGTTATTTTATCAATTATTCCACACTGTTCTGCAATACCAATAAATTCATCTGGCGGAATGTAACCTTCGACTGGATGCTCCCACCGCAATAAGGCCTCAACGGCGATAGCACGACCGGTAGTAAAATCAAACTGCGGCTGAAAAACCAATGATAGTTCGTGATTGCCAATAGCATCACGCAACCAGGTTTCTATTTGAACACGGCGACTAATTGATGCAGCCAGAGCACCACTAAAAACCTGACATTGATTACGGCCCAGAGCTTTCGCGCGGTACATGGCAATATCAGCATTTTTTATTAGCTCCTCTGCGCTATTGCCGTCTTCGGGATAATATGCAGCCCCCACACTCACACCTACCTCAAGTGTTCGTTCTGCAATCACCAGTGGCTCCTTAATGGCGTTTACCAACCTCCGACCAAATTCATACAGCTTCTCACGAGTATCGATTTGGGCGCGTAGAAGTAAAAATTCATCACCTCCGATTCTGGCGACCGTGTCGTCGGGTTCCAATAAACATTCAAGCCTTCTGGAAATATGACAAAGAAGTTCATCTCCGACATCGTGTCCAAGCGTATCATTAATGTTTTTAAATAAATCCAAATCAAGAAAGAAAACACCAATACATGTATTTTTGGCTACTGCAGAGTTCAATACTGTTCTCAATCGTCGATGAAACTCGGTACGATTTGGTAAACCCGACAACATGTCTGTTTTCGCCTGCCGCTCGATTTCACTCATAATCTTTAGTGTTTCAAGCTGTGCATCCACTCGTTGCAATGTAGAACCTAAAAATCTGGATAAGGTTGCCAGAACGGAAGTTGCATCACCGGGATCAAGATCTATCTCACTGGCACCAACATTCAGTGCGCCTTTAACCATGCCGTCACATATAATCGGAAACGACCACACATGATTGATACCACTTTCGCCAAGAGAACGTTGTAAAGCGCTTTCAGAGTTGAGCAAATCGGTTGCATAGTATTGCTTATTTTTAAGGAAGGTATCAGCCAACCCGGATTGATCAAGTGGTACAACTTGCCCAGCGGCATCAGAGGATCTGCCCACCAACACTGTTACTCGTATTTTTTCACCACATGGCTCGAGCACGGAATAACTCACTCGCAAAGCATTAACCAGATTTTTTGCACACTCCGAGATATAAGCTAACGCATCATCCATGGTCGAAACCAGCGACAATTTCTCACCTAGTAGATTTAAAAGCTCCAGGTGATCTGCATATAGCCGATGTCGATGTGTAGCAGCACCTTGAATTTCTGCCAGCTGGGTTCGTTTGAGTGCTATGCCAACTATATTTGAAACCTGAACGAGCTTGTCCAGTTCTCTGGCTGTATAAAGTGCAGAACGAGATAATAGGTTTATGGTACCAAAAATTTTGTCGTCCACAAAGACAGGAGCAATCAAGACTGAGGCCATATCTGTCGCAGATAATACATCTATAAATGTGTTACCTCCCGCAGCTGATTGGATTTCATCAGGCCGCAGGATTACAGGCGAAGATACACTGGCATGATACTCATCGTATGACATGCCGATTTCGATCAAAATGCTGTTTTTCACCTGATCGCTACAAATCTCTATTTCACCGCTGGAGATAATTTCCAGCCGCTGGTGTTCTTCACTATATAGAGAAATACTGGATTTATCATTGCCAAACACCTGAGGCAAGACACTCACGACAGATTTATACAGCTCATCTGTTGTCGCAACCTGGCAGATCGCCTCTATCAGAGCACCCATTTGCATAAACTCTGACTCAGACTGCACGGGCTTTATTCCGCCGATGCTTTCTTTTGGATTCTGCATTACTTAATCTGTCTCATATGTGTATTAGACATTTTCACTTCCACTCTATAGTTAAACCAGAATCCAACCAACAAATACAAATGGCATTTTCTATCACAGAGTTGTAAGAGGGCTTGCGAAAGTGAGTCATTTCATCTTTTCCTTAAAACTCACAAGGAATATTCGGCAGCTTATAGAAAAACCGAAAAGCCGTTTTTGCCGCTAAAGTCGCCTTTCAACAATTGTGACAATGCACACGAACAACTTATTCCTACATTACGTGGCAGGTCACAAATTTATATAGACCTTAAAAGTAATAGGACACCTGAAATGCACCAAATTCAGAATACCTTATACAATCATTCACACTAGAGACTTATCTTGATGGTGAACTTACGAATTTTTATAGATACCCATGGTTATGTGAAATACTTGTGAGCCGTCTTGTCAGGAATACATAAGCATACAGATTTAAATAACACAAAATGATCTCGCTGTGGATGACAAAGGTCGCGTCTATGTATCGGATATGCTGACCGACAGCATTTACCAGCTTGATGGCGATAACTTATCTCTACGGCTACAAGACTCAGCCCTGCAACACCCCAACGGATTGCAAATTGACGGCAACCGTCTGTTGGTAGCGCCATGGGGAAAAGACCTGCAGGAAAATTTCACTACAAAAGTGCTCGGTCACCTGATCGCCGTTGATCTGACTTCTGAATCCATATCTACTGTCGGTTCAGGCGAACCTGTTGGTAATCTCGATGGCCTTGAACCTGACGGTAAAGGCAACTGGCTGGTTTCTGACTGGATGGCAGGTGGAATATTCCGAATTGATGCCAGCGGAAAAGCAGATCTGTTGGTAGATTTGAATCAGGGCAGTGCAGATATAGGTGTTATCAACGAAGAGTCTATGGTTCTGGTACCAATGATGTTAGATAACAAGGTAATTGCGATCTCTACACGCTAAGTTGAGTACATCCCCGGCATAGCCGGGGACTCCCGCTAGCCTGCATTATTCATGAGGCGACCTGTGGATTTAGCTCTTATGTCTTTATTT
>CAZKAQ010000110.1:0-13088 GCA_964550655.1 uncultured Granulosicoccaceae bacterium | reverse complement strand
TGGAGTTCGGTCAGAAGGCTGTTACGGAAAGCGTAACCGTACCTGCTAAAGCGATAGAAACGGTGATCACTGATACTGCCGGTAAGGCAATACCAGGTCCGGCAGATGAACTATCTACGGTTTTGGATACCGCGTCTGTGTCGGAAATTCAGCAACCGGCGCCGGTGTCTGTGAGTGATCTTCTCGCCAGAGCAGATAAAGCCTTCAGTACACAAGAGTATGTCACTGCTGCTAATTTGTATGGTCTTGCGGTGCAACAAAATCCTCGTAGTCGGGAAGCTAATCTAGGTGTTGCCTCGACAGCGGTGCTATCAGGGAACCTTGAATTGGCTATTGATCGCTACAGACATTTGCTCAGTCTGTATCCCCATGATCAACGGGTTTTTGGTGCAATGCTCGATCTGGCTACAACAGATAATATGGTAGAGACAGAACTGCTTGGTCATGTTTCGCGTTTATCCACTGATCAGGCGTTGTTTTACTCCATGCTGGGTAACTATTTTGGTCGTAAAAACAGGTGGAAGGAGGCAAATTCTACTTTCGTTGATGCACGACAGAGCAGTGTGCCACCGGTTGCTGCAGATATCCTGTTTAACCTCGCCGTCAGCTTCGAACATCTGGGGTCAGCCTCGAAAGCCGTTGAGTATTATCGGCAGGCACTTGCAGCAAATAATGGTGCGAGTTTTGATCAAACTTCAGTTCAAAGTCGCTTAAATGAACTGACAAGATGAAAAGCTCGACGCCAATAATTCGTCACATTCCGGCTCGGATTAACATCCGGCGTGCTTATTGCACTAACACCTGTCGCTATCGCAAACGCTACTAAATAGTTAGCGGGGGTTCAATTGACGGATGTCATTTCAGTGTCTGATAATCAGGATATAAAATCTGAAACAGATACTCTAGAACTTGGACGTGAGTCTATTCTTGCGCAATCAGCAGCACTGGCAAGTATCGCAGGGGTGTTGGGCCGGGAATTTGAAGAAGCTGTAGAGCTTATTCTGCAGTCCACCGGGCGCGTTATAATCATTGGCATGGGTAAGTCAGGCATAGTCGGTCAAAAGATCGCTGCCACCCTGGCTTCAACCGGCACACCTGCGTTTTATGTTCACCCGGCAGATGCTATCCATGGTGACCTTGGAATGATTACACCGGTGGATGTGGTGCTTTTGATATCCAATTCCGGAGGCACTGAAGAAGTCGTCAAGTTACTGCCGTCTATCAAGTATTTTGGCAACAAGACAATCAGTTTCGTCGGCAAGTATAACTCCAGCATCGGTGACTCCTCGGATGTAACGATAGTTTTACCCGTTGAGCGGGAAGTGTGCCCGCATAACCTCGCACCGACGACCTCTACCTTGGTGACGATGGCAATGGGCGACGCGCTTGCTGTGGCATTGATGAAAGCAAAGAACTTTGCACCGGCCGATTTTGCTCATTTTCATCCAGGCGGTATGCTCGGAAAAAGTCTGCACTCAAAGGTTCGTGATGTTATGCAGAGCGAAAATGTCCCTTTGTGTTCACCGGATGACTCGATCTCAACAGCAGTGATGGCAATGACTGCTTCCAGACTGGGCCTGGTTGTTGTTCATGTGAATCATCAGGTACTGGGTATTTTTACTGATGGTGATCTACGCCGGGCGCTGCTGACCGGTGCATCCGTGATCGAGCAACCAGTGAGTGAGCATATGTCACCTGATCCTGTTTGCGTATCGGCTGAGTCACTTATTAAAGATGCAGAGAATCTCATGAGAGAAAACAAGGTTCGAGCGTTGGTGGTCATTTCTACACGTGAAGGTGAACGCCAAACAATTTGCGGCATACTTGAAATATTCAGCGGTGTTGAATGATGAATAGTTTGAAAATCGCAGCACTACCACTCTGGCTTATAATGGTGACTGCCTGTACGGTAACCCCACAACAGTATAAGTCAGGTGTACAAAGCAGAGTTAGCCAAAGCGCCACTGCCGCTGACAATATTGCTAACTCTAAAGCGCAGACAATCGCCACCGCATCGATTGGTGTGCCGCAGGCTTATGTCGACCCAAAACTTGGTACATCGACGGAACTGGTTGTACAGTCAGAATACTTTTCTGCTAATGGCAGGACGTGTCGTCGCTATAGTGAAACTGTGAACGGTAGGAACGTCTCCGGCGTTAGTTGTCAGGATAAGACACTGGGTTGGATTGATATACCGCTCTCCTCGTTTGTGCGATAGCAGGCTTACAAAATGTCTTCCGCCGCTGCGGTAAAAGTCCTGGAAAATGCATGCACTGTACAGTGTCGTGTGCTACATGCGCTAATTTTGCGGGAATTAAAATCACGCTACGGCGACCGCAGGCTCGGATTTGCCTGGGCGCTTTTTGAGCCGATGATGTTTATGTCGGTCTTTGTTCTGGGTTTTCAGCTTATTGGTCAGGGCGCACCATCGGGCATTCCTGCTGCATTGTTCTTTATTGCTGGAATCAGTCCGTTTTTTATGTTCCGTGAAATTTTTTCTGAAGTCGTTCAGGGTACGCGCGGACAGCAGTCTTTACTTATGTTTCCACAGGTCACCAGAATGGATCTGCTGGTTGCTAAAGTAATCGTTAATTCACTGGTGTCCATCTCTGTGTTTCTACTGCTTGTGATCGGCCTTTACTTCGCTGGAATTACGTTCCATGTTGAAGATCCCCTGGGCGTCATGACTGGCTTCAGTTTGATGATTTCTCTTGGCTTCGGCTTGGGGCTCGTGCTGGGTGCTTTAGGCATACGGTATGAGTTTATACATTCGATTTCCCAGCCATTGCTTGGTCGGCCTTTATTTTTAACATCCGGGTTATTCTTTACTGCGAGTATGCTACCGCCGTTTGCGAGAGATATCGCTTTGTATAATCCGCTGATGCACTGCATAGAGCTAATACGTTCCTCACTGTTTGAAAGTTTCGACAGTCGATACATTGATCTTCAGTATGTCTGTGTTTTCGCTCTGGTGCTGATCAGCTTCGGCTTGATGCTCTTGGGTGTATTTGAGAGACAGCGGAAGTAACTCATGATTGCTTTGGAAAATGTGACCAAGTCATACGGTGTTGGCAATAAAGCGCATCTGGTGCTTGATAACATCAGCTTCAAGTTTCCCCATCTTAAAAGTGTCGGGGTTCTTGGAGCGAATGGCGCAGGTAAAAGTACGCTGATCCGAATTATTGGCGGCGCAGAAAAGCCGGACAGTGGGCGTGTGATCCGGAGCAGCCGATTGTCCTGGCCGATGGGCTATGCCGGCGGCTTTCAGGCGACGCTGACAGGCAGGGAAAATGCAAGGTTCGTGGCACGAATTTACGGTGCATCGTTTAAGGAGGTCGAGCGACGAACGAACGAATTCGCTGAACTTGGGCAATATTTTGATCGACCACTATCCTCTTATTCGGCGGGAATGAAATCCCGGTTTGCGATGTCTTTGAGCTACGCGCTGGACTTTGACTACTACCTTGTGGATGAGGCACTTGAGACTGGTGACGCCAGACTGAAAGAAAAATTCAGACAGATCTTCAAACAAAGGCGCCAGACCTCTTCGGTCATTCTTGTGTCCCACAATGAGCAAACTATCCGTAAGAACTGTGACGTCGCAACGGTGCTGCACAATGGTCGATTGCAATACTTTGACAACCTGGATGATGCATTTATGTTGTACCGAAAAATATTGTTTAATAAAAAGAGCGCCGCTTGAATCCTGTTGCTTTAAGAATATTGATTGCCACTTCGGTATCAGTACTGATTGCATTATGCTATTTCGGTATCGTTGCGTCTAATCGATATGTTTCCGAATCCGCGGTTGTGCTTCGCAGTGGTAATCAGTCTGCGACGAATATTTCATTTGGCGGCTTGCTGCCGGTCAGTAATCCGGATACACAGGATGTGTTGGTCGTGTCGGACTACATCATGTCAATGGAAATGGCGTTGTACCTGGATGAAAAGTATTCCCTCCGTGAGCACTATTCGGATCGAAAACATGATTTTATATCGCGTTTAACGAGCAACGCTAACGATGAAAAGTATCTCGACTATTTCAGAGATATGGTGACGGTCAAGTACGAGGAAACCAGCTCGATCATTTCAATCTCCGCGAGCGCATTTTCGCCCGGTGTTGCGCATGATATAAATCGCGAGATTATTGCACGAAGCGAACTACTGATTAATCGTTTGTCTGATCGCATTGTTGAAGACACGCTGAGCTCGGCTCGCGAAGAAGTTGAAAGTGCCATAGTTAATGCTCGTGAAATTTCAGATCGGTTGTCACAGTTTACTTCTGAAAATCAGTCGATTAACCCGGGTGCTGATGCTACATCAATAGCCGGACTGATTGCTGCCATGGAAGGAAAACTTGCTGAAACTCGTGCCTTGTATACTGAGAAGTCTGCTTATATGCGTGAATCCACTGTTGAACTCAGATCACTCAGGAATCGTATGAATGGTCTTGAAACAGAACTTCAACGTGAACGTCAGCGTTTATCAAATGAGCAAGGCGTTGGAACTGCTATAGAGCAATACAAACCACTTCTGGTTGAGGAAGAACTGGGTCGTCAACGCTACGCTGCTGCATTACAGGCGTTTGAAGCAGCTAGAGTAGAGTCGCAGACAAAAAAACGTTATCTCGCTACATTTGTGCGTCCAAGTGAACCGACATCTTCTACAGAGCCTGATCGTTTAATCGATACGATCAGTGCTATTTTGCTGTCTTTTCTACTGTATGCAATTTTTGCCTTGTTCAGGGCAGCTGTCAGGGAGCATATAGACTTTGCAATCTAATAAAATGAAAAACTGTATCCAAAATACCTTATTACTGTTAGCCGTAGCGTTGGTTGGTTCACTTGCCAGTGCACAGACTGCCATTGATCCGGATGACGAGGTATTGGACAGACAAAGTGCGATATTTGAGCAACAAGAGTCAGCACAATTTGATCGATTACGAGACCAGACTCTGCCATTCGGGCACACACTTTTTGGTGGTGGATTTTCTGCATCGGAAACGTCAGGTCTGAATGCGGACTATGTTGTCGGAGTAGGTGACAGGGTAGCTATCCGAATCTGGGGAGCGACTTCCTTCGATCAGGTTCAGGAGGTGGATTCCCAGGGTAATGTTTTTATTCCTGATGTCGGGCCGGTTCGACTGGGTGGTGTTAAGAATTCGCAGGTCAATGCAACTGTGAAAGCGGCTATAGCACGTGTATACACCAGTGATGTAGAAGTTTATACCAATCTAATCACTGCTCAGTCCGCCAGTGTCTATGTCACAGGTTATGTGCACAGACCCGGCAAGTACGTTGGTACGCCGACAAGCTCTGTGCTTAATTTTATAGACAGAGCAGGTGGAATAGACTCGGCTAGTGGAAGTTTCCGTAAAATTGAAGTTATTCGTAATTCCAAAGTTATTGCGGTTGTTGATCTATACGATTTTATTCGTGACGGTGTTATTCCTGAAGTAGTCTTGAAAGAGGGAGACGCAATTGTCGTTAAAGCGTTGATGCAGACAGTGTTTGTAGGTGGTGATGCGGCCAAGCCTAATCGGTTTGAATTCGTAACCGATACTATTACCGGTGCGGATGTAGTAGAACTATCTTCACCATCATCAGGTGTGACGCATGTGGCTGTTAGTCAGATTCGTAACGGGGAAAGCGTTTTTGAGTATCTTCCGCTCGCCAAATTCAAACATCGATCTATAGGCGATGGTGATGTTATTTCTTTTCGGTCCGATGTTGATGAACGTAATATCAGTATTAATATCGATGGTGCTTTCAGCGGTGCTTCTGCAATTACCGTAAACAAACGTGCAACCTTGAAACAAGTGCTCGATTTGATAGAAGTGGATCCGGAATTAAGTGCTTACGAACGGATTTTTATTAAGCGCAAAAGTATCGCAAGCCGTCAGAAAAGTGCGATAGAAAGCAGTCTTAGGCGACTTGAGTCTGAATACCTGACTGCGTCCTCTGCCACTGACAGTGAATCACAGATCAGGGTTCAGGAAGCGGAGCTGATATCCAACTTCGTCAAAAATGTGTCACTGGTCGAGCCTCAAGGCACTTTGGTGGTGGTATCGGAGAACGGCATAGCGGATATAGTGCTTGAGAACGATGACACTATCTTTATCCCGCGTAGAAACCCCAGTGTGCTTGTCTCGGGAGAGGTTCGATTGCCCAGAGCTTTCCTATGGGAAAACAGTGGCCAGACCGAAGACTATATTTCCCGTGCCGGCGGATTTACAAACAACGCCAATCAGGAAAGTATTCTACTGGTTAAGCAGGATGGTCGTGTCGTAGATGCCACCAGTTCATCAGTAGAGCCTGGTGATGAGCTATTGGTGTTGCCCAAGGCACCTACCAAGAACCTGCAACTGGCGGCGACCATTACTGACATTCTCTACAGAATTGCCATTGCTACCAGCGTCGCATTGTCAATTTAGCTCTACATGGAAATTTTGTTTTTTTTGACTTTGCTAAGTAAACAGGCGCAGAGATTGCGTTGTTTAGTTTGTTAGGGGTGCATTATGGTATCGGTCAGGGGACTGATGTCACGCCATGGCTAGTTCCTTATGGCAAATAATACAGACCCGGATTGTTGTGCTTGCGAAAGACTCAATGAATCTCAAGGCGTTGAAAATAAAAAAATTAAAGAGCGTGCTGGAACCGGTCGCGCGATTGACACCCAAAATTAGACCACGTCTTAAACCACTTCACGATATTCAGGAATCACGTCATGGTCATCATGGTACGTGGACTTCAGTCGGCGATGATCCTCAGTTTATGTGTGAATTTCCCCTAATTGATCTGCATACCGGTTGGTATATGATCACGCTTGAAATCGAGTGTAATAACGTATTTGATATTGCGAAACTATACGTCGATATGGGCCACGGTTGTATTGAAGATGAATCGATCAAAATTCCTTATCAGTCTCGAAAAATATGCAAACGATTAGTCAAATTTAACCGTAAGGCTTCGTATATTCGATTTGATCCAATGAGTAGTAAAGGTCAGTTTACCGTGCTCGAATTCACTATGAGTCCGGTTACATTCCGCTACGCTGAAAAGCGAATGCTCACTAAACTGATGCGCTGGAATCCATCAAAACATGAAGAAACAGTACCAGCAACCAGGGAAATGCTGAAACAACAGGCGAATAAATCAGGGCAGTCCTATCATACAGTGTTGGAAAGAAAGTACTCTGCATTGTTCGCAAACCCTATGCGAACCCACAATTACAGCATGTGGATTGAAAAAGTGGAGGTACTGGATACACCTACTGAAAATGATGTCATTAGTATTGATAGTAAATCCGAGCGACCTCGAATTTCGGTTATTATGCCAACCTACAATAGCGATGTTGAGTTGCTAAATGCCGCTATTCAGTCAGTCACTACTCAAAGTTATTCTAACTGGCAGCTGTGTATTTCTGACGACGGCTCCAGTTCTCAGTCAACGATATCTGCAATACAAGCCTGTATGGAAAAAGATCAGCGAATTAGTGTTGTCTTCCGACAGGAAAGTTCGGGTATCGCTAAAAATACTAACTCTGCACTTCAACTTGCGAAAGGAGACTACTGTGTTTTTCTTGATCACGATGATCTACTCGCGAAACATGCACTGTTTGAAGTTGCCAAAGTAGTAACGGACAATCCGACGCTTAAGCTTGTCTATTCTGATGAAGACAAAATTGATAGTACTGGTGATCGTGTTGATCCGCATTTCAAGCCTGATTGGAATCCTGATTTATTGCTCTCTCAGAATTATATCTGTCATCTGGTGGCATTGAGTCGTGAGGTTATTCAACGAGTTGGAGGATGTCGAATCGGTTTTGAAGGAGCGCAGGATCATGATTTGCTTTTACGGGTCATGGAAGTGGTAGAGCCGGACGAAGTGCACCATATACATAAAATACTCTATCACTGGCGTATGGCGGAAGGCTCTACAGCTACAGTTGCAAGTGCTAAAAGTTACTCGACAGATAGTGGCATCGCTGCCATTGAAGATCATCTGAACCGTATAGGTTCCAACGCTGCTGTAGCGGCAGGTAAATACTCCAATACCTATCGGGTAAGGTGGCCTCTACCGAAAAAAGAGCCGAAAGTGAGTATTATTATCCCGACCAGAGACAGACTGGACATTCTGTCGCAGTGTATTGGCAGTGTATTGCAGCTTACCAATTATTCAGACTATGAAATTATTATTATTGATAATGAATCGACAGAACCATCTACATTTGATTATTTCGAACAACTTAAAGCTCTTGATAATATCCGGGTACTACAATATGGTGGTGAATTCAATTACTCGGCTATTAATAACTATGCAGTAGAAGAGGCAACAGGCAGTGTAATCACTTTGATGAACAATGATATTGAGGTGATTGAAAAAAACTGGCTACGGGAAATGGTGGGTCATGCACTACGACCGGAGATTGGTTGTGTTGGTGCCAAGTTGTTATATAAGAATAATATGATTCAACATGCGGGTGTGATTCTGGGTATTGGTGGTGTTGCAGGTCACGGTCATAAGTATTTTGATGTTGAATCTGCTGGATACTTTTCCAGACTCCATCTGACTCAGAATATGTCTGCTGTTACAGCGGCATGCTTGACTATCGAAAAACGACTCTATCAGCAGGTCGGTGGGCTTAACGAAGGTGATTTAAAAATTGCATTCAATGATGTGGATTTTTGTTTAAGGATTGGTAGGTTAGGCCTGCGTAACATCTGGACACCTTATGCTTTGTTGTACCATCATGAGTCCGTGAGCAGAGGCCACGAGAATACCCAGGAAAAACAGCTACGTTTTAAACAGGAAGCGCTTTACATGCGAGAGCAGTGGGGTGAAATACTGGAATCAGATCCTGCCTATAACCGTAACCTGACACTGGTGCGGGAAGATTTCTCGCTGGCAGCCTAGCACCGGGTACCGCCAATGCATTTGCCAATAATTTATCTGCATATTCCCAAAACTGCCGGTACAAGTTTTAGAAAAAGTGCCGAACAGTATTTTGGCCCGGAGCAGGTGTTAAACGACTATGGTGAGGACTCTTCAAACACATCAGAAGACATACGCGCAGCGTACTATGATTCTAAAGATGTGATGAAGCTTAAAAAAACGGTAGAGCAACACAGGTTCCTGACTGGTCACTTTACGCTTGCGAAATACCGGGAGATATTCCCAAAATCACCAGTGGTGACTTTTTTTCGCAATCCGGTGGATAGAGTGATATCAGAGTACACACATTTTGTAACGCACTACAGCTATAAAGGTGATCTTCGCGAATTCTATCTGAAACCGCAGTTTCAGAATCGGCAACATTCATTTATGTCGGAGAGTGGACCAGAATGTATCGATTACTTCGGTATTACGGAGGAATACGAGAAAAGTCTTCAAATGTTTAATAGGCAATTTAATACCAACTTTCCCAGCATTCAACTTAACGTTGGAAAATATGACACGGTCTCAAATAGTCTTGCTACTGACGATGAGCTTGCCGAGATACTAGAGTTAAACCAAAAAGATTCAGAGCTGTACGAGGCTGCTTTGGCTGGTTTTAACTCGCAGCAACTGAGAAACGAGTATTTTTTTAAAACATCAAAGCGGTTCTGTGGAAGAGTTGGATCTATAAAACAGGGAAAAATAAATGGCTGGACTATCGACAGGGAAATAACCGGGCCTGCTCGAGTTGTGGTATGTATTAACGGTAGAGAAAGAAAGTTGCTGATAGCAAACATGCTCCGTGAGGATGTGCAGCGCAAGGGTTTTCATGTCACTGGAAATTGCGGATTTGAATTTACTCTGGACGAACTCGGCAGTTTATCACCTGGCGACAGTATATCTATTCGCATAGAAGATGGTGACTATGAGCTTGCTAACAGCCCTGTTATAGTGCCGACTGATTAATGCGGTAGACTGATGGCTTCGGTAATATATTTAACTGATACCAGATACGGCCAGCAAGCCTGGCAACATCCATCAGCAAGACATCGATGCTATCATTACGCTGACTCGCTCCTGTCGCACGGATGTAATTCTGTTGTATTCCCGATGGAGCGTGTTTCTATTGCTTTGCTTAAAGGATTTGATCATGCAGTATTTCATCGGCCATCGCAGAACAATAGATTTAAGCATGCACTTCAATGTTGCAATGCTGTTGGCCTGAAGTTGCACGCGGACTATGATGATTTGATATTTCATCCTGATTTCGCGCAATACAGTCCACAGCATCTTAGCAGCGGTAAAAGCGTATCTAGGATTAAACGTCAGTTTACAGATACCTATAACGCTGCAAAATCATTTGCCAGCTTTTTGGTTTCGACTGACTATTTGGCTGATAAAATGATTGATGTGTTTCCGAACGTAAGTGTTACCGTGTTGCCGAACTCACTCCCCAGAACCTTTACTGCCCCATGTCAGAAAAATATAAACAAAGAAAAGCTCACCATAGGTTACTTCCCTGGTAGCAGAGGTCATAGCGCGGATTTTAAATCTGTTATTCCGGCGCTCTCGGCGGTTGAAAGTGAGGTTGTGCGGATTCTTATTGTAGGGCGGATGAATGAAGAGGACTATGCAGGTCTAAAAAATGTAAAACATCTACCGTTTGCCCTCTATGCAGACTACTTAAAGTTGCTATCTCATGTTGATGTTTCCATTGCACCGCTATTGAATAACGAATTTAATCAATCAAAATCTGCAGTTAAATTGATTGAATCAGTGTCGGTCGGTACGCCTATTGTGGCCACCGAGAATCGCGATATGGCAGACCACAACAATGATCTATCGTATCTGGTAGGTAAAGGTTGCCAATGGCAGGACGCACTCCGGGACGCGCTGGAAAAATCTTTAGCAAAACGAAACGATATACAGACAATTGGTGAATTGCAGAAAAGATTTTCCGTGACCAGCAGGCTACCGATATTGCTGGAGCATTTGCAATGCGCAGCCTGACGAACCCGTTGTATAACAAAGACGGGAAAAAATACTGGCGCATGTGCCAGCAGTCTCAAATCAGCCGACTGGGAATTGCAGGTTTACAAGTGGCATTTCCTGGTTCTCTGCTCTGTAACCATGTTCTGGTTCCAGTTGGATCTGATCGGATTGATTGCCAAAATCACTTTTCAGTACCTGATATTTCAGCTGTCGTGTATGAGTACTGTAGTAGTACTGAACGTAGTTCATTACTCAAAGGATCATTGCTTGTCGATATTGACGGTGATTCAGCCAGTGATTCGATTGCATCGGTCATTGTCGAGCATGCTATAAAAATGCAAGTCAAGCGAGTGGTGTTGCTCGGAGATTCTGCCTACAGACTATACGCCGACTTAATTCGCCAGCAGCTAAGTATTGAGGTTAGCGTCTACGAACCCGACTGGACGTCTCCTGCTGCATTACACAGTGTTTATCGACAGGCCTCGTTTGTTCTGTTTGTGAATACTATGCGTATTTTGGATGCAGCGTGTACGGGATGTCGGTGTAGCTTGATTGCAGGCGGTGAAATGCAGGAACATCTGACATTTGGTGTATTGCAGGGATTTTTGCATTCAACAGCTTGTGGTATATATGCTGAAAATGGCCAGTCTATTTCCGCGAAAGAGCCTGAATTTCTACAATCACATGTAGTGGTTGAAAATAGCCACTCCGCTGTGCAAAAGATTCTGAAGCGCTGCAAAAATGCCGAGGAAGATCGGTTGATCGAATTGAACCTCGAAGATTCCGCTCCCGTTATCACACTCAGTCACTCGCCTGCGGGCAAATATATGAAGAGCTTGCGTGACAAAAAAACCGGTATTCATCGCAAGTTTGCCAAGCTATATGATGATCCGAAATCTTTTTTTGCAGACTCGGAGTTTAGAATATTGCGTGCGATCGGTCAGTTGTACCCTTAAAAGATCAATTATGATTAATCCGATGATGAGCACACCGATGGTCGTTAAACAATGAATGCTACATTGTTATTGAGGCCTCGCCTAAATCGTTTGTTCAGGCAAATGGATAGCTTTGCAAAGGGCAGTGGCTATAATATTAGTGATCTGGATAAAATCAGAGAATCGTCTGAGCTTTGTGATAACAAAGAAACAGCGTACTACCTGGCATCTCTTTATTTAAGTATCGAGGAGTATTCAATAGCGAATGATTTACTCTCGGCGTTTGATTGTGCATCTGGTGTTATGAAAAAATATTTTCATGTTTTGTCATATAGTACGATTAAAAACCTACCCACGCCAAAACTTACAAAAGATGAAAGCAGCTGTCTGGAGTTTCTTCAAACCGCTGTGAACCCTGTGAACAATACATTTGAATCTGCTGTTTTAGGCAGAGGAAAATTTTCGTTAGTGGGCAATGCACCCGGGCCTGTGTTTCAACAATCTCATGAAGGTGTGCACATATATTTTAATAACTACATTAGTAACAACAGAATTACAGAAAAAGCTGAATTACATGTAGTAACTCCGTCCTGGGATATAGATCTGACAAACACTGCTGATGTGATCTGTATTACCGGAAGCAATATATTTTATCGTAGAAGTCGTGTTTGGCAAAAGTTCATTAATAATAGAAACCAGACTACTATCTATACAGTGCCGACACATATCTGGAGTTCACTGTACAAGGAGCTTGCTGCCAGCCCTTCTGCGGGTCTTTTGGTTCTCTCCTGGATTGAAAATATCTCATCGCGCAATCCACAGGTATTGACTGGTCATGTTGCTGGTTTCTCGTACACAAATTCATCGATAAACCATGGCTACGATGCCGAACCAGCATCAAGCAGACATAATTGGCAGATGGAAAGAGTTATCAGAGAACGAATTGTTGAATCATTAAGCCGTAGTTGTCGCAGGCTTACCGTTGAGATCTGAGCCTGAGTCTGTGCGAGAGAATCTCGAGTTTTTATTAGTCTCCGATGCGAAATAAACGTGCTCTGGCGTTACTGGCTGCAGGCCAGACTGTTGTCCGGGTATACAAAGCAAGTTGGTTTTGGCGGAAATCAGATAGCTTCATTCGGCTACTGGCTGGCTTGTTTTCTGCAATATTAGATAAATAACTTATCTGAGCGTGTGAGAAAAATGGCGTCGGCAGCGGAAAGCCCTT
>CAZKAQ010000109.1:0-13190 GCA_964550655.1 uncultured Granulosicoccaceae bacterium | reverse complement strand
GGCCGATTAGAGACAATCAATTCTGATACTTTCTGTAAGATCGAGTCTTTTCTAAAAATAATTGTGTTCTACAAATAATTGATTAATGCGCGAGTAAATTTGGAAAGATCAAGATTGATCAGCTTTGTGCGCTCTATTTTTCTGACTGCAGGATCTCGCGGGCAATATCTACCTGGTTATTTTTTTTAGCGATACCGGCAGCGGTATATCCATTCTTATCTCTAACATCTGTCGGTGAGCCAAGTTGCAAAAGCCTGCTAACTGCCGATCCATTGCCTGTCTGCACGGCTATATGAAGTGCTATAGATCCGTTTTCGTTAGTCCGATGTAAATCAATATCAGGCTGCGACAACAGATACTCAACCACACCACTGTGCCTGTTATCAATTGCACGCATTAATGGTGTCCAGCCGTAAACATCTGCCAGATCCAGATCAGCACCCGCCTCATGCAGCGCACTGATGGCCGAGTCAAAGCCTTTGGCTGCGGCAATCATCACCGCGGTCCAGCCATTGGTGCTTTGAGCGTTCACGTCAGTTTTATTGGATAAAATCAGATCAATCATCGCACTCTGATTACCAAGCACCGCATACATCAATGCTGTGCCACCGGTGTAACCTCTGTCCGTTATTTTCAGTCCACGTTGCAACAATTCCTGAAACAAACAGTGATCCCCCACCTTCACTGCCGCCATTAACGCCGTCTTGCCTTTATCATTAGTGATGTTTACATCCACCTTCGACAGTAGTCGCTTTATGTCTTCGACTTTGTCCTGATCTATTGCGCGTCGCCATTCAG
Organism: uncultured Granulosicoccaceae bacterium; assembly: GCA_964550655.1. Taxonomy (GTDB): domain Bacteria; phylum Pseudomonadota; class Gammaproteobacteria; order Granulosicoccales; family Granulosicoccaceae. The sequence continues at coordinate 12,392 of CAZKAQ010000109.1, read as the reverse complement.
ACTCAGCCACCACCCTCTGCGCTTCGCTAAGCGTGTTATCCGACGACAGTACGGGGGCACACGACTCTTCAGTCGCATGGAGTACCGACTGATCAAAAAAGCTTAAAGAAAGTAATGTCAAAAAAATAATTGCGCGCACTTTTAACAATACTCAGCAATAACAGTTAACTGCGCAAGGCATAACGAGAGACCACTTCTGCAAACGCAGTCTGGGCATTGTACTTACCAGACAGACGAATCAGCGTGTCACGACTAAAAGCTTCATCACGCAAAGCAAGAAACTCATTGCGCCACTCATCGTTGAGAGGCTGACGCTGCTGGTGAATAATCTGAAATTCCTGATCAGATAAAAACCAGGTCAGAGTTTCCTGGCCACTAAGCAGAGTCAGAATCTCGTAGTGCGTTTGCGCACCTCCCGGTGTTATCAGTACTTCACCGACCAGTGGACTGTCAGACCGGGTAAACATTTGCAGCCTCAGTACTACAACAGAAGCATTGGCGTGTTCAATCAGGTCGGTTTCAATACCGACAGCGAGTGCCGATTTCTGCTTTTTCAACAGTTCAATATCGGCCTGTGATTCACTGCCTCCCAGACGGAAGAATATGGCAGACTGCCATTCTTTTTCCTGCTCGAGTTTTACCGGCAGACAGGTCACAGTAGAACCTCCGGCCTTCATCATCTCGATGACGGATTCCGGAAACATCTGATTGTTCAATTCACCCGCCTGCATTATTTACAAGTCCAATCCTGTCACAACTAACATTACAACAACATCGCATAAAACACGCAAAAAAAAGGCGGGCAATGCCCGCCTTCGCTAAATGTAGGACAAATCCGCTACAAGGAACGCTGCCTGATAGCGCCATGACCTCTGGCGTAGCGATCAGGGCGTCTGGCAACACGGCCTTCGCGGCGCAGTTTGTAGAACCAGAGATTATGATGTTGCTCTGCCCATTCGGCCGATACATAGCCTGTTGCCATACCCTGAAATGCACCTTCAGTTCCGGCAGTACCTATATAGATGTGACCAATGGCTATTGTCATCCAGACGATACTTGCAACCACATGCCAGACGTTCGCGTCCTGCATCATGCCGCGAGTTATAGCGACCGGAAGCAAGGCCTCAATCGATGGAAAGCTCGGCGCTACCATCACCAGACCGGTGAGCACAACTGCTACACCGAATGTAGCAATAATCCAGAACCAGACCTTCTCACCAAAATTCATACGACCGGCACTCGGATGCTTGTCACCGATAATACCGCCACCGGCTTTTATCCAGCCCCAGTCTCCTTTAGAAGGAAAGTTGTGCCATATCCACATAACTATCATCAAAGTAATGCCAACACCCAGTACCGGCCCCAAAACATTGTGAAGCTGAATCGATAACTGCGCCCAGGCTGCATAAGCCGCTTTGCCACCATCCAAAGCCCCAAACAACGGTAGCAGTAAAGTTCGGCCAAGCAGCATGCTTATCCCGGTGATAGACAAAAAGATAAAAGAGATGGCTGTGGTCCAATGGACCAGTCGCTCAAACCATGACCAGCGCTTTACCAATACACCGGATGGCTTATGAGTCAGCTTATTGCGGCCGTGCAGGAGATGGTAGAGCAGGATGATCAAAAACATACCTGCGATGGCCCACGGAGCGTATTTCACAATCGGCCCGCGTCTGAAATTAGCCCAGTCGACACCGGCACTTTGATTTAATACTCCGGTCTCGGGACCTTTGATCGAGCTGTAACCACTGACCCCGCCTTTAACAGAACGCCAGTAGTCTGCACGTGGATTGGAATCCCCCTGCTGTTCCTGCGCCACAGCACTGTTAATTCCACTCAGTAGAAAACCACTGAATGGTGCAACCAATGCTGCCAGCATAATAAAGGCAAAAGTCCAGACGGCGATTCTCTTACGTCTTTTGATACGCGCCGGATGGTTTTTGGGCAGGTCTTTTACTTTCATATTTTATTCCCCCGATATTTATTACTGTTGTCTGTATGAGTAAGGGTGATCAGCAAGGTAATAAACCACTGATGTCCCTTACAGACGTCCCTGGACAAGATCAAAGCGATCGGCAAGACTGCCCGCTCTGTCAGCCGCTGATACACTCGACAATGGATCCGCAGCACCTTTGTATTGATAGGCCGATGGATCAAGTGCGGAATCATCCACCGCGCCAGGGTTTGTGAATGAGTCAAATGCATCGCAGGCGCTCAACACAAACATTGTCGTTACCACCAAAAACAGCCGGATTGTGTTTTCCATTTTTCTAACTCTAAGAATTGATTAAACGTTAATCATTGATTCAAGCGTGGTTGAAATCAACCTGTTTAAATCAGACTAAAGCCGGTTCGGCTTCAAGTGCTCAAAACAACAGCGGCGGCCATCAGGACCGCCGCAATTGATCATCAGCAACTCATAGTCGCTACTACCGTTCGTACGCCGTATCCCAACCCCAGTTATTCGGTCTGCCACCGCGCTTGGTTATACGCTCGCGATAGATGTCCGAGACTTTGTCGCCGTCACCGGCAATAAGGGCTTTAGTTGAACACATCTCTGCACACAGAGGCAGCTTGCCTTCAGCGATACGGTTACGACCGTACTTTTCATATTCTGCCGTAGACAGATCATCGGCCGGACCACCAGCACAGAAGGTACATTTGTCCATCTTGCCGCGTGCACCGAATGCAGACTGCTTCGGATACTGAGGTGCGCCAAACGGACAAGCATAGAAGCAGTAACCGCAACCGATACAAAGATCTTTATCGTGCAGCACAATGCCGTCATCAGTGGTGTAGAAGCAATCGACCGGACAAACAGCCTGGCACGGTGCATCTGTACAGTGCATGCAGGCAACAGAGATTGATCTCTCCGACCCTACTTCACCATCACCAATGGTCACAACACGTCGACGATTAACGCCCCATGGGACTTCGTGTTCATTCTTACATGCGGTGACGCAACCGTTACACTCAATGCAGCGTTCGGCGTCACAAAGAAATTTCATTCTAGCCATGACTGTTCTCCTAAGCCGAGTAAATTTTGCAGAGAGTGACTTTCGACTCTTGCATTTGTGTGACGGAATCGTAGCCGTAAGTAAAAGCGTTATTAGCCGCTTCACCACGAACATACGGTGCGGTACCTTCCGGGTATTTGGACTCCAGATCTTCACCTTCATAGTGACCGGCAAAGTGGAACGGTGTAAACACGACACCACGTCCGACTCTGGCTGTAATCAAGGCTTTCACTTTGATCTTGCCGCCTTCCGGACTTTCAACCCAGACCATTTGTTCGTCATCTATACCGACGTCATTTGCATCACCCGGATTGATCTCAACGAACATGTCCTGCTGTAGTTCTGCAAGCCACGGATTAGAACGCGACTCATCACCACCACCTTCGTATTCAACCAGTCGACCACTGGTATGAATCAGCGGGAATTCCTCAGAGAAATCTTCTTTCTGAATGGATTCATATCTGACCGGCAGACGATAGTGCGACTTACGATCTTCGTAGGTCGGGTAATCGGCAACCAGATCACGTCGGTTGGTGTACAAAGGCTCACGGTGAATCGGTACCGGATCAGGGAAGGTCCAGACTACCGCTCGTGCTTTCGCGTTACCAAAAGGTGCACAACCGTGCGCTATAGCAACACGCTGGATACCACCGGATACGTCAGTCTTCCAGTTCTTGCCTTCCGCTGCTGCTTTTTCATCGTCGGTCAGATCGTCCCACCAGCCGAGTGACTTGAGTGTCTCATGCGTAAATTCCGGATAACCGTCTTCGATTTCCGCACCCACTGAGTACGAACCCTCTGCAAGAAGGCTTTCACCGTCGCGCTCCACACCGAATCGGGCGCGGAAGTTCAAGCCACCTTCGGCTACAGACTTACTGGTGTCATACAACAGAGGTGTACCCGGATGCTTCATTTCCGGCGTACCCCAGCAAGGCCATGGCATACCATAGTATTCACCATCGAGTGGACCACCTTCGGCCTGCAGTGTGGTGGTATTAAAGGTGCTGCGGTGTTCCTTGTGCGCTTTCAAACGCTCAGGACTCTGACCGGTGTAGCCGATCGTCCACATACCTTTATTAAACTCTCTGGTGATGTCTTCAATCAAAGGCTCTTCACCATTCACAGCTATATTCGCAGTGAATTCGTCGGCAAAGCCGAGCTTCTTTGCAAGCTTGTACATGATCACGTGATCAGGCTTTGATTCAAACAACGGCTCAATTACCTTCTCACGCCACTGCAACGAGCGGTTGGAAGCTGTTACTGAACCATAAGTTTCAAACTGTGTGGTAGCAGGAAGAATGTAGATACCGTCCTGACGGTCGGGCAGTACCGCAGAGTGCGTCGGATACGGATCGATGATTACCATCAGATCGAGCTTCTCCATCGCTTCTTTCATCTCAGGCCCGCGGGTCTGACTGTTAGGTGCGTGACCCCACAATACCATCGCACGAATATTGTCTTTTTGTGCAATGTTACCGCGGTCTTCCAGTACGCCGTCTATCCAGCGCGATACCGGCATACCCTTGGTATTCATCGGACTGACAGGATTACCTTTGGCTTCTTCATAGCTGCCTGCGTCAAAGCGGGACTTCATCCATTCGTAGTCAACGCCCCAGACAGACGACCAGTGTTTCCACGAACCTGCAGATAAACCATAGTAGCCAGGCAGCGAGTGAGACAGTATGCAAAAGTCTGTAGCACCCTGAACGTTGTCGTGACCGCGGAATATGTTAGCGCCGCCACCAGCTACACCCATGTTACCGAGCGCCAGCTGCATGACACAGTAAGCACGAGTATTGTTGTTACCGATAGTGTGCTGCGTGCCACCCATACACCAGACAATTGTGCCTGGTCTGTTTTCAGCCATGGTTTGCGCAGCAAGTTTTACCTCTGCTTCAGGCACACCGGAGACTCTTTCCACCTCGGCCGGATTCCACTTTGCGACCTCGGCTCTGATATCTTCCATACCGTAAACGCGCTGATTAATGAACTCCTGATCTTCCCAGCCGTTTTCAAATACATGCCATAAAATGCCCCAGATTAATGCCACGTCACTACCGGGACGAAAACGTACAAACTGATCAGCGTGAGCGGCGGTACGGGTGTAGCGCGGATCACATACGATAAGCTTTGAGCCATTCTCTTTAGCGCGCAGAATATGTTGCATTGCAACCGGATGCGCTTCGGCAGCATTCGAGCCGATAAAGAACATCGCCTTCGAATTATGCATGTCATTGTAGGAGTTTGTCATCGCACCGTAGCCCCAGGTATTTGCAACTCCTGCCACTGTGGTTGAATGACAAATTCGCGCCTGATGATCTACATTGTTGGTACCCCACATGCCGGCAAATTTACGAAACATATATGACTGTTCGTTGTTGAACTTTGCCGAACCGAGCCAGTAAACAGAATCAGGACCGGACTCTTCGCGAATCTGCAGCATCTGATCACCGATGTCTTCAATGGCTTCTTCCCAGCTGACTTTCTTCCATTTACCGCCAGTGAGTTTCATCGGGTACTTAACGCGTTTTTCACCGTGCCCGTGCTCTCTGACTGAAGCACCTTTGGCACAATGGCCACCGATGTTAAGTGGAGAGTCATAGTCGGGCTCCTGCCCGGTCCAGACTCCATCCTGAACTTCAGCTACTACACCACAGCCAACAGAACAGTGCGTACAGACAGAAAGTTTGATCTCTGTTTCAACACCTTCTTTTGGAATGTTCTCTGCAGCGCGAACCTTTTTCACCATGGTTGGTGCTGCGATCGTTGCAAGTGCAGCACCGCTGGCAGTCACCCCTGAATGGCGCAGAAATGTCCGGCGATTAACAGCGCGACCAAACAACCCCGCACTGGAATTTGTTTCTTCAGTACCGTTCGCATCGGCACCTGTCTTTTTTCTGAGTTTCATTTCATTCCCCGTTGCGTGGCAGTTCGATCAGAACCGGGCACGATCATAGTAGTTGCGAATGTAATCGTTTTCTTTGTAGCCTTTGTCAGCCTTGTTCTGTACATCGACAGGCTGCTGCAGATCAGAAGCGACTGAGGTGGCCGGCACGACGACTGTTGCACCAGTGGCAACTACCGCACCTTTAAGAAAACTACGCCGTTCGGACTTGATGAATTTCTTGCTCATTGAACCCTCCATCTTTTATAAGCAGCGCCGTCTCGAATCAACCGCTCTGCGAGTATTGTTTTACACCGACATACTTAAATATTGCTTTTCAACACTAATAAAACTGCTACCAAGATTACCGACCGCACGATAAAAACCGGCACATGACGCCTCATCCAGCAGACGAAAGAAGTCGTCCGACCAAGAGGCAATGTGATCGTTAAAAAAAGCGCGTTCAGTATTAAAGTCGATTTCGTCTGCATGTATGATTGCGGCCATCGCCTGACACAGTGATGCAATGTGATCTTCAGATTCACAGACGCCTTCGGCACGTTCAAAACCAAGCCGGCGTAAATCTGCACGCAACACACCGAGCGGTTTCTCCATCAGAAAGCCGGTCAGATGCCAGCTGCCGTAAGGCACCACCACGCCACGCCCGAGGCCGATAAAAAGCTGGTGGTATTCGTCGTCGATTTGTTCGACGCTGAAGTCCGAAGCCGCCTTTCGCAGAACCGTCCAGGCCAATTCCATGGATGATTGCGGCTGTTCGATTTCAGGCAGGTTGCGCAGCACGGCAAGGTGCTCGGCAGTGGCGGGTGCAGCCAGTAGCGCACCCAGTGAGGTATACAGGTTGGCCCGATCAACCGCTGCAGCATTAGACTCCAGCGCTTCGGCTTCGCCGGCAACAAAGCTCTCTTCAGTGCTGATCTTGATGACCGCACCTTGCAGAGACTCTTTATTTGCCACCTCTACCTGCATTAGTTGCCCTTTTGAGTTCTATTTTCCTGCCCCAGTCTGCTACAGATCAGGGTTAATTTCCAGTGCCATTTTTAAGTCGTCATTTGTGGACATCAATACCCGATTCATCTTCATTAAATATGTCTTTCACCCGGCAATCCTCACACATTTTTAATCGCCGAGTGGCCTTATCATTTTTTTTGAACATCCAGTGCCCGGCAAGCTTTGCCTGCATCCTGCCTATGATTTGCTGCGTCGCAAAAGGCGTATTACAAACAATACAATTAAACGGCGTTTCTTCATTCAAAATACGCGGCTTACGTGCTTCCTCAGAGTCATACAGGTAACGCGCGTTCAGGGTAATAGCGCTTTCCGGGCAGGCATTCGCACACAAACCGCACTGCAGACACTGACTTTCTATGAAGTTCAGCTGAGGCAGGGTCGCCCCGTCCTGCAACGCACTTGCAGGACATACAGTCACACAAGCCAGACACAAAGTGCATGCATTTTCATCAACCTCAACCTGTCCGAACGGAGGTTTACCCTCAAGCTGAATTAAATCTGCACTTACTTGACAATGCAACGCCAGGTGATCCACTGCATTGCGAATGGTCTGACGTTTATCGTTAAACACTTTATAAGTCGCAACAGGAATAGATTGATAGTCGCGTTCTGCGTATTCGTTTATGGCTCCGGCATCTGCCCCGTCGACAAGGGCAATACGTTCCTCAAGCCCCATGCCGGTCAAAATAGCGTTGGCCGTGGTGCATTGTGACTGCAATGCCTGTCCGGCACCATCTGCCCCGGCACCATCTCTCAGTATCGGTGAATCGATAGCGATTGCGCTGACGCCGTAAGCAATTGCTGTGAGCCAGACATCCATACCCACGCTCGCAACTTCTTCTACAGCCAGTGGCAATACCGTCTGACTCAAAGACGCCTTTATTTCATCCAGCCGTTCAGCGCCGGATTCTGCATCGTGAAAGTAGACTACCGTCTCCTGCCCCTGCTGCTGTCTGTCTTTCAACAATTCTGCCAGTTGCGACAGCGCATCCACCGGTGACGGATAGGCATAGCGGACCGCACCACTCGGACAGTTTGTCGCACAACTACCGCAGCCCTGACATAAATAAGGTTCTATCCTGACACCCTCACCATCACTGCTGATTGCACCGGTACCACAAACATCGAGACAGTTAGTGCAGGCGGTAATACTGCTTCTGGAATGCGCACAAATAGATGAGTCGTACTCAAAGTACTTTGGCTTTTCAAAGTCCCCCTGAAGTTCTGAAAGTTCAGCTAAAGCTGCTTCTATAAGATCGTTATCGGTACCGGTCGCCTTGTAGCCGAACGGCAGAACTTCGTGACTCAACATGGGTACGTCACCCAGATCCAGAACAAGATCAAATCCACCGAGCAATGAAACCCCGGCGAGCATAGCAAGCGACCCCGGAGATTCCGGATCGCCAACAGCACAATCAAAAGCACCGAGATATCCCTTCAAAACCAGTACATTTGCCTCAACAACGGTGACTCCGTCTTCTGTGGCTTGCTTGTTGATGTCAGTCTTATCGGGAGTGGGTACGAGAACTGTCTGTGCCGGAGTATCAAGCCTGGCTGCGACTTCAAGAGCAAGATCCATCGGGCCGATGATCAGGCAGTGTCCACGTGATTGATAACCAATCAGTGAGGTCGTCTGCATGACGCTGGACGGACTGAATTCAATCGGCGTGCTTTGCATAGATTTCCTGACTGGCTGTTAGATGCTAAACGTTTTGCTTTATTTCGTCGGCGGCGGTTTCCGCATCCGATAAATTTACTGTGGAGTCAATTTTATCCGACTGCAACTCGACAGGTTCACTCTGATCGACAGAGTCCACCTCCACAGTTTCAGTCTCTGCTGTTTCGGTCTCAGCTTCAGGGACTTCCGGTTCATCAGTTGCCTCTGAAACAAGCGTTTCATCATCAGTTACCTGACCGGCATTTTCCAGTCGCAGTCGCTCCTCTTCTTCAAGTGCCGCGAGTCGCGCTTTTTCTTTGCGACGAGCATGGTACTTCATGTCAGAGGTTACGGTGTCACCCAGCGGTTCAAACCTGGTGAAGTCATCATCGTAGTCATCAAGCCCGTCGCGTGCAGAAAACTTACCACTGAAGAAAAGCTTTTTAAGCGCCAGATTTCGAAGCTCTTTGCTAACGCCTTCTGAGAAGAACGGACTGAAGTCACTGTCTGCATGCAGGGTTTCGATGTCGGGCATATCAGCATCGGTCAGTACAGGCTGCACCTGCGATTCGACAGAAACATCAGGTACAGCGTCGGAGGTTTCCTGCGTTTGTATCGGATGATCCGGCTTTGCCACCGGCTCTTCAATAACAGGGGCTGGTGCGTCAACAGCAGCATCACGTTTACGACGTGACCAACGACCCAAGAAGCTGTCCTGATCTGATTTGTTACTGTCAGCTGAGCGGTCTTCGCGCGAATGCTTCATCCTGCTCCCCCCCATGCCATTGTTTGCGTTTACGTCTTTTCTTCTCTGCCGGGGCGTAGTTTTCCAATACAAATCGCTCCAGCGTCAGGTAAATTTTTTCCGGCATCGGCGCACTTAAAATAGTGTCATCTGCTTCCTGGTAGGCCATTGCTTCGTCATAGTCTGCAGTGACGAGAATGGGCATGAACTGGCCGTCTTCATCGTCCTGACAAACAACAAAGAGTTCCTGTTGTTCGCCTACCAGAGTATGCCAGTAACTCTCACCACCGTCGCGGTAGAACTCAAGTGTAAAACCGGTCCAAAGCACATCGTGGCGTTCTTCTGTATCACTGATGACTGTCTTTTCAGTACCGTTTTGCGTGCGCGCGCCGGGTCCGGTCTCGGGTTGATCGCGCACCAGCAATTCACGCAGAGACCACTCCGGCAGCTTCATCACACCGATTTTGCCGGCACTAATCACTCGGTAAGTACGTGTGAGCATAACGCCGATATCAAAAGCAGGTGCTTTGCGCCGCTCTACTAAGGTTTCATTCACAATGCCGTCGCTCTGCAGATCACAGATTGTCATCGTGAAGCCGTTTACGCGGAATTGCAAACAGGCGCGCGTCAAAAGTCGCGGCTGGCGTCACAAAAACCCGTCCGCAAATCCGGACCCGGCGAAACAAGTCATATCAAGCCTGTGATAACCTGCATATCTAACTTACCAGCGGCAAACTCACCAGCGGTACGCACCGCCGAGCAGCAAGGCAAACATTACGTGGCACAAGACAACCAGGATCATCGGCAAAAGTATCGACCAAAAATGAGTCAATCGGGATTAAAGCCGACTCACCCGGTCACTGTCGTCAACGAGTATGGTGAACAAACCGAGCAGCACATACCAGGTGAGTTCCCGTTGACAATTCGTATCGACGATACAGAAATCGTCACCCTGATGACTCTCGGTTCACAGCCGGAAGCACTGACACTCGGCTATGTACGCAATCAAAAGCTGATCGAAAATATAGAAGACATACTTTCAATCCATGTTGACTGGGATCGTGAGCTGGTCATTGTAGAAACCAGAGCCGGCAACGGCATTGAAGACTGGCAGGAAAAACTTAACCGTAAAATCGTCACCAGCGGCTGTGGTCAGGGTACGATTTTCAGCTGCACAATAGATAAACTTTATGAAGTGGTTCTGCCAGAGGCAAACATTAAGCAATCCGAACTCTACGAAATGATTCGTGAAGTCGGCAAGCTTAACGATATCTACAGAAGTGCCGGAGCAGTTCATGGCTGCGCACTGTGCCACGGCACTCAGTCACTTATACATGTGGAAGACGTAGGCAGACACAACGCCGCCGATGCTGTATCGGGACACATGTGGCTCGAAGGCATAGACGGCTCAGACAAGGTTTTCTACACCACCGGGCGCCTGACATCTGAAATAGTTATGAAAACTGCTTTTATGGGTATACCCGCACTGGTATCACGATCAGGTGTCACCCACATGGGACTTGAACTTGCCGAACATCTTGGATTAACCATGATCGCGCGTGCAAAAGGAAAACATTTTCTGGTTTATCACGGCGCTTCCAACGTAGAGCTTGATGCAATACCTCAGAAACGCATCGTCCCGCCACCTACCAAAGGCATGCTGGATTTAAAAACCAGCTAGCATTGTTGCTGTAATAACCTTTACTGCAGCGCTGGATTTTTGCCATGGAAAATATAGATTTCGCAAAACGCGTTTACGATCACACCTTCAAGATGGATCCGATCGTACGCAGCATACTCGACACCGATGTATACAAACTGTTGATGCTGCAAACCATATTGCAGGAGTGGCGCGATATTCCGGTGACCTTTTCTCTTATCAATCGCAGTAAAAAAGTCAGACTGGCTGACGAGATCGACGAAGCAGAGTTACGTGAACAACTCGAACACGCTCGTACCATAAAGCTCAGCAAGAAAGAAAGTATCTGGCTCGCAGGTAACACCTTCTACGGTAAAGAACGCTTGTTTAACGCCGAGTTTCTGCAGTGGCTCAAAGATTACCAGTTACCGGAATTCGAACTTGCAAAGCACGACGGTCAATACATCATCGATATCCACGGCAGCTGGGCTGAAACGTCACTCTGGGAGATACCACTTTTAACCATCATTAGCGAGCTTCGATCACGTGCTGCCATGCGAGGCATGGGCAGATTTGAAGTCGATGTAACCTACGCACGTGCAAAGGCAAAAATGTGGGAGAAAGTACTTAGACTCAAACAACTTCCCAATCTTAAAATCGCAGATTTCGGCACCCGCAGAAGACACAGTTTTTTATGGCAACGCTGGTGTGTTGATGCATTAAAAGAAGGCCTCGGGCAAAACTTAATCGGCACCAGCAACGTCTTGCTGGCTATGGATCATGATCTTGAAGCAATAGGCACTAACGCACATGAACTGCCAATGGCAGTCGCCACTCTCGCCAACAATGATGAAGAGCTGGCACGCAGCCCGTACCGTGTTTTAGAGAGCTGGCAAAAAACTTATGACAGCAACCTGCTGATTGTGCTGCCAGACACCTACGGCACAACACGATTTCTACAGGATGTACCTGACTGGGTCACAGACTGGAAGGGCTTTAGAATAGACTCCAAAGAACCCATAGAGGGAGGTGAAGAAATTATCAGCTGGTGGAAACAAAAAGGAGTCGACCCGAAAGAAAAACTCATCATCTTTTCAGACGGCCTCGACATCGAAACTATTGAATCCACTTACAAGCACTTTGATGGACGGGTCAGAACAAGTTTTGGTTGGGGCACCAATCTCACCAATGACTTCCGCGACTGCGCCCCTTATGAAAATGAAATCCTCAGCCCTTTCTCGGTAGTGGTGAAACTCACCTCGGCCAATGGTGAACCCACAGTCAAACTATCAGACAACGTCGCCAAAGCTACCGGGCCTGAAACTGAAATCGAAAGATACCTGCGGGTGTTTGGCCACGAAAACCGAACTGACACAGAGGTTGAAGTCTGAAGCGCGCATATGCCGCTTACTTCGCTTACT
>CAZKAQ010000108.1:0-13230 GCA_964550655.1 uncultured Granulosicoccaceae bacterium | reverse complement strand
TTTTGGCAATGTTTTCTATTTTACATACTGTCTATTCGACACCAGAAGCCATTATTGCGTCACATCTCACCCGATCCCCCTCGTCGCGTGGCAGGCCACGCTTCTCAGGCGATCGGGCGACCTGTTTAGCGATAATGACTCTGGACGCCGAATCCTCATGAATAGTGCAGGCTAGAACTTGGCGTATGCCTTGTTCAGTTCCACCATCGGGTGGTTCGGCGACATCTGAAACTTGATTAAAAGCTCTCTTGCAATCATGTCTCTGTCCTGCTGATTGTCCGGCAGATCCATCTCTTCCGGCACAGTCACCCAGCCGTTTATGTTTCGGTCGAAAACGGCAGCACGATTTTCTTCGTAGCCCATGTGCACATCTTCAAGCCAGTTCAGATCAGACCAGCCCATGGTCTTCATGTACTTTTCAAGAAATGGTGTAACGCGCTTGTAATCAGGCACCAAATTCACATCGTATCGATACCCGATGTGCTGGCCAATGGTCTTCTCGCGCTCCGAGTCAAGACCATCAGTTTTCATGAAATGATCTATGTCTTTCGCGGCTGACTTTTTCGCAGTTGATTTCTTTGCTGCAGCTTTCTTTTTGGCAGCTTTCTTTTTAGCCATCGGTAGCTCCTAGTAGCGAGTCATGTCGGGACGACCGACAGTGTGTTGAGAACCGGCCAGCGGTACCTGGGCAAGCGCCGAGGCTTCCATGGTCAGTGCTGCCAGATCTTCAGGCTCAAGGGAATGCATATAGGTTTTACCGCAGGCACGTGCCAGAAGCTGCGCTTCAATGGTCAGTGTATGCAGGAAGTTATACACACGTTCTGCTGCTGCATCAGGATCAAGACGTGCACGCAACTTTGGATCCTGTGTTGCAACACCAACAGGGCAACGACCCGTATGGCAGTGATAGCAGTGACCCGCCTCAACACCCATTTCATTCGGGTAATCAGCTTCATCGATATCTTTATTGCAGTTCAGTGCCATTAATGCTGAATGACCGATCGCGACGGCATCCGCACCCAGTGCGATAGCTTTGGCAAGGTCACCACCGTTTCTGATACCACCGGCATAGACCAGTGATACTTCACCGGACTTACCGACATCATCCAGTGCTTTACGCGCTTGTCTTATTGCCGCAATGCCTGGTACACCGGTTTCTTCAGTAGCGATATGCGGACCAGCACCTGTGCCACCTTCCATACCGTCGATATAGATCACGTCAGGGTCTGTCTTTGCCGCCATACGAACATCATCGTAGACACGCGCTGCACCAAGCTTTAACTGAATTGGTATTTCGCCATTGGTGGCTTCACGCACTTCCTGAATTTTAAGTGCCAGGTCATCGGGACCCAGCCAGTCAGGGTGACGTGCAGGAGAGCGTTGATCAATACCTGCCGGTAGTGAGCGCATCTCTGCAACCTGATCAGTTACCTTCTGCCCCATGAGGTGACCACCCAGTCCAACCTTACAGCCCTGACCAATAAAAAACTCACAGGCATCTGCAAGACGCAGATGGTGCGGATTGAACCCGTAGCGAGACTGAATGCACTGATAAAACCATTTTTCTGAGTAGCGGCGCTCATCGGGGATCATTCCACCCTCACCTGAACAGGTTGCTGTACCCGCCATGGTGGCACCACGGGCAAGCGCTGTCTTGGCTTCAAAGCTTAATGCACCGAAACTCATGCCGGTAATATATACCGGAATATCCAGCACCAGCGGTCGCTTGGCACGCGGCCCCAGAACAGTTTTGGTCTCGCATTTTTCCCGATAGCCTTCAATAACAAATCTTGTCAGCGTACCCGGCATAAAAGTCAGGTCATCCCATGTGGGAATCTTTTTGAACAAAGAAAACCCGCGCATGCGGTAACGACCCAGTTCCGCTTTAACGTGTATGTCATCGATGACATGCGGCGGAAACATAAAACTCGAACCGATGCGGTCCGTATCACGTTTATCACTCATAATTAGATCCTTTGGTCAGCCGAAATCAGAGAACAAGCTTCTTTTCAGAAGGCTCGAGGTTGTCGTAATTCCAAAGCTGTTTACCGGCAACAATTTTGGTCAGGTTTTTTACACCGTTGGGGGCAGACATACCGTAGAGCTTAAGCTTGGCTTCAAGCCATTTTTCTTCGGTAGGTGTAATTTCACCTTCAACTGCATCAACACCCAGGTCTTCAATTTTTCCACCGACGAAAATAGTGCCGTCGTACATGGAGTCACCGAGGTTCTTACCCGCATTGCCGAGAATAATAATTCGACCACGTTGCATCATGAAGCCATTGAACGCGCCTGCGTTACCACCAACGATAATGGTGCCGCCCTTCTGATCGATACCGGTACGCGAACCGACATCACCTTTACAAACAAGATCACCACCACGCATCGCAGCGCCAAAAGTAGAACCTGCGTTCTTCTCAACAACGATGGTTCCGGCCATCATGTTTTCAGCACATGACCAACCGACACGGCCACTGATACGAATGTTCGGCCCGTCACACAGACCACAGCCAAAGTAGCCAAGGCTGCCTTCGAAATTCAGATTCAGGCGATTGAGAATACCAACACCCAGTGAATGCTTGGCACTCGGGTTTTTGACATTAATTGTGCCGTAACCTTCTTTCATCAGTTCACGAATCTTCAGATTGACGTCACTGATTTCCATCGGACCGGCATCTATCTCCGCGGTCTTGTCAAAATCAACCTCTATGCTGTCATGGTAGACAAAGTTGTCTTCCGCAGAAGGTGAGAAGAATACTTGTTGAGTTCTGCCTGACAGTTGCTCGGTGTGCATACCAAGCTTGTGCGAATCATGCTCTGTGTTTAGCTCTGCCATACCCGTACCTCCCCTTCATACGGATCAAATGTATCGATTTCATGTGGAAAAATACTGCGGATAGCAACTTCTTCAGATGCCAGTGCGATTAGCTCATCACTCTCATACAACACCATGGGCTTAGCAGCCATAACGTCTTTGGCCATACCCAGTGAATCTGCGGTTGCTACCAGGTAGGTAAATACACCATCCAGTTCATCAACCGAGCGCTTCATTGCCGACTCAAGATCATCACCCTGGTCTATGCGGTGTGCAATATAAACGGCAATTAACTCTGAATCACAATCGGACATAAAACGGTGACCACGACGCTCAAGGTCGCGGCGATTCGTCCAGTAGTTAGTTAGCTGGCCGTTATGTACAACAGACACATCGTTGAAAGGATAAGCCCAGTAAGGATGTGCAGAGCGTATATCAACATCAGACTCAGTTGCCATACGGGTGTGACCGATTGCATGCGTGCCTTTAAACCCGTTCAGACTGTATTGCTTACAGACGACTGCCGCATCACCCATGTCTTTAATCAATTCTAATGCATGACCAATTGAGAGTATCTCTACACCTTCGATGTCTTCGATGAAGTCAATGACTCTCTTCAAATCACCTTTAAAACTAAGCGTGTAGCGGTAGGCGTACTCAGTCACCTGATCTTCGTCTTTGACCGACACTTTCATTTCTTTCAAGCGACTGTCAACGGTGGCTTTACGTTCTTTGATTTCGTCGTGTATATCAAAGCCGGTAGCAAGATCTTCCTGCTCTGCGACTTTGAAACGCATAACATAATCGTCGTTGCCTTTATCCCCGTAGA
Organism: uncultured Granulosicoccaceae bacterium; assembly: GCA_964550655.1. Lineage (GTDB taxonomy): Bacteria > Pseudomonadota > Gammaproteobacteria > Granulosicoccales > Granulosicoccaceae. Next base: position 9,586 of record CAZKAQ010000108.1, on the reverse strand, counting down.
GGGCATAACCGGTCGAATCCGGCCCTCTGTGTTTTAACGCCTGCAACATCGAAGTCATTTGAGACCCGATGTCAGCGCTTTTACCGCGGTGTATCAGTCCGGCAATGCCACACATGGCATACCCTCCTTAATGGTGTTAAGAAAACTGTGGCGAGTGCGGCTGTACCGCGCTCGTTATAACTTTGGATGTAACTTAAGACTGCGCTACGGCAGGCAATCCATATACTTTTCCATATCCCAGTCAGTCACCGTAGACATAAACGTTGCCCACTCGTCTGATTTGTATTCATGGAAAACCTTATACATTTCATCCGGCATATTGGCCCTGACGACCTTGTCTTTTTCAAGTGCAACCAGTGCATCACCCAGTGACATTGGCAGCTTCTTGACTTTCTTACCGGACTCCATCGCCGCATAGATATTGCGCTCTTCCGGCTCACCTGGATCAATTTTGTTGACGATACCGTCTTCAAAAGCTGCAAGAATCGCAGAGCCCATAAGATACGGATTAACCATTGAATCAACCGAGCGGAACTCGAAGCGACCCGGTGCAGAAACACGCATACCGGTAGTACGATTTTGAAAACCCCAGTCTGCAAATACCGGCGCCCAGAAACCTGTATCCCACAAGCGTCTGTAGGAGTTAACCGTTGAACAGCCGATCGCGGTCATGGCGTTAATGTGCTTCATGGTGCCGCCAATCGCCCATAGTCCGATCTTGCCCGGCTTACGCGCCTCTTTACCTTCAGGCATAAAGGTGTTGGTACCGCCATCCCGGTAGGACCAGACTTGTGGCATACCGGGCAGTTCACCATTGGTTTTGTAGATAATTTTATTGACCACACTCTTGCCACCTTTCCAGAGCGATGTATTGTGATGACAACCGGATGCCGAGACACCCATAAATGGCTTGGTCATAAAGCAGGCAATAAGATCAAACTCACGCGCTACCTGTGCACAGATTTGCCGATAGGTAGAGAGCCTGTCTGCATTAGCGAGGATGTCATCGTAAGTCCAGTTTAATTCAAGCTGGCCGGGCGCATCTTCGTGATCCCCCTGAATGATATCGAGGCCCATTGCCTGAGCGTATTCAATTACCCGCATAAACACAGGACGCAGTGATTCGAACTGATCAATGTGATAGCAGTACGGGTTAGAAAAGCCACCATTCGGCTTGCCGTCTTCGCCTTTCTTGAGCCACATCATTTCTGGCTCAGTACCACAGCGCAGTTCCATTTTGTGTTTTTTCTTGAAGTCCGCGTGCTGGAATTTCAGATTACCGCGACAATCAGAAGTCAGATGACCACCCGGATTTTCTTTCTCTTCACGGTTTCTGAAACAAACACAAAACACACGGGCGATACGTTTGTCCCATGGCAACTGACAGAACGTTTCAGGATCGGGAATACCAACAAGCTCTGAAGCCTCAGGTCCATAGCCAATGTATTCACCGGCACGATCTGTAAACAGATTAGCAGTAGAGCCGTACACCAGCTGAAAGCCCTTCTCTGCTGTTCGTTCCCAATGGTTGGCAGGAATACCCTTCCCAACCACACGACCCGTAACAGAAATGAACTGATAATAGATGTAAGTGATGCCGAGCTGATCAATCTTCTTGCGTACATCTTTGATCAGTTTATCGCGACCTTCCGCTTTTACGTATTTGTCTAGATCTGTTGCTGCCACTATGTGAATCCCCCAATTGAGTATTTTAATTGTTTGCCATTCAACGCCAGCCGGCGTTACTTTCATTGGACAGATAAAGGGTGACACGACATTTCGTGAACCATTTATGTACCAATACCTACCAATACCTACCAATAATATAACCCTAATTCCATTCTAATTGCCATACCTTATCAGCTGAAAAGCTTTAATTACAGATTACAACGTCCCCTTTATACACATTACAGTTGTACATCTTCAGAAAAACGGTTAGCTTTGGTTATACGATTTTGTACCAGTTACAACCAGTCTAAACCACTGCTGGAAGCTATGACCGGACGGGCAACAGTGACATCAACTGAGAAACTCAGCACTGGCTGACACTCACCAGGTTTACGATCAATCAACCGGTACTCCGATGAGAACTGAGGGAAACACACACCAGAACGCAGACGCACACTCTGTTTCAGCGGAGTTAAAGCGCAAAATTTTGAGCGGAGAATTCCAGTACGACGAAAGACTGCCCGCAGAACGATCAATCGCGGAACAGTTCGGCTGCTCGCGCGGCACAGTGCGCGCTGCCATGGAACGCCTTGAAGACCTGAAGCTCATTGAAAGAAGAATCGGCAGCGGCACGTTTGTTCGCCATAAACTCATTGCCAGTGAAACCGACATCGCCAATACCACCAGCCCGCTTGAGTTAATCGAGGTGCGCAGAGGGCTTGAGGTACAGGCAATCAGACTGGCTGTTCTCAATGCCAGTGCAAGAAACCTCCAGGCAGTAGAAAACGACCTCATCGAACTCGAGGCACTGGGTAACCGTTGCGAACCCGAAGAATTCAGCGCGGCAGACCAAAAATTTCACCTGTCACTTGCCGAGTGCTCAGGCAACTCACTGATGATCTGGCTCTGCAATCACGTAAATGATGTTCGACGCCATCGACAATGGAGTGCCATGAAGGACAAAATTCTTACCCAAAGTCAGATCGCACTCTACAACAAACAACATCGCGCCATCTTTGAAGCCCTGGTAAGCAGAGATATAAACAGCGCTGAAAAAGAAACAATCGCCCACCTGCAACTGGCAAAAGATGACTTGCTGGGAGCCACTACGCAATGACTTTATTGCATCGGTTTGAGCCTGCAAAATCAGGAATTTTATTACCGGGTTCACTCAAGCTTGAAACAGGCACAGAGCGTTATCCGGTCAATGCCAACGGCATGATTGTGATCGACTTGAAACCAGGCGATCTGTTGGAAGTCATCGACCCGCAAGGAAGACAACCCTGCGAGATTGTCCTGTTTGACAGCAAAGGCTCTTGTAAACCGGATGCGCTTACCATTCATGGTGCTGCTGTTATCGACAGCAACATTCCAACGCTTCTGCAGTTACCTAACGAGGGCTCGTTAAAGATAGTCGCAGGCTTGAAAAAGCGCAGTATCAATTTTGAACGTATGAAATCTCTGCGGATAATGGAAGGTGATACACCGGCAGAACATATGATCAGTGCCACTGCAGAAGAACCACTTACCTGCATAATTGCCGCACCCGGTAACGATATGTCCAGTCATGAGCAATGTGCACCGACTGAGTTGATCGTCTACATCGTTCGAAGTAACCCTGAAGCTAATCCGGAACCAAAGTTACCTGAACCATTGGCTGATCCCGTTCTTGATGAGCGCGTCAACCGGTGTACTGCAAGAGCCTTTGAAGTTAAAGCAGGAGACTATATTCAGATCATTGATGTCGAAGGCAAAGAGTGCAGCGACTTCCAGTGTTTTGATGCACAGAAACTACAAGCAGGCGTTGAGCGTTGCCTTGATGCCACGACCACAAGAACGCTCATGGCACACGCCTACCCGCTTCCGGGCCTGCACAGTAAGTTCTATGATCAGGACATGAGCGCGATGGTAGAAGTCATCCGCGACACCTGCGGACGCCACGATTCATTCGGTCTTGCCTGCACTGCAAAATACTATGATGATGCAGGCTACCCCGGCCATGTGAACTGCAGTGACAACTTCAACGCAGCACTTTCGCCCTATAGCATCCAGCCAAGAATGGGCTGGATGGCAATGAATAACTTTTTTAATACCGCTTTCGATGATCACAATCAGCTGTTAACAGAAGAACCCTGGTCAAGACCCGGCGACTATGTACTGATGCGGGCGTTGAAAGATTTGGTCTGCGTCGCATCTGCCTGCCCTGATGACATTGATCCTGCAAACGGATGGAACCCGACTGACATTCATGTGCGCGTTTATCCCGGTAAACATAAATTCTCAACCGCAGTGGCCTTTAGAATGACTCCTGATGCCGAACCCCAACTCACTAAAGAAACCGGTTTTCATGCACGTACTTCGAAACTGACCAGCAACTTTATCGAATACAACGGTTACTGGCTCGCCAACCGTTTCAATAATCACGGCCCGATAGATGAGTACTGGGCTTGCAGAGAAGGCGTGATCGCCACTGATCTGTCCCCGTTGCGCAAATTTGAAGTACTCGGACCGGACGCAGAAGAGCTACTACAGTCCTGCGTTACTCGCGATGTCAGACGCTTATCACCCGGCCAGGTTGTCTACACGGCCATGTGTTACGAGAACGGTGGCATGGTCGATGATGGTACCGTGTTTAGAATGTGCGAAACCAACTTCCGCTGGATAGGAGGCAATGACTACGGTGGCATCTGGCTTAGAGAACAGGCAAAGAAACGTAACCTTAATGCCTGGGTTAAATCTTCCACAGATCAGCTGCACAATCTGCAGGTGCAAGGACCGCTTAGCAGAGACGTGTTAAAGGAGATTATCTGGACTCGACCGGACCAGACACCACTTGAGGAACTTGCCTGGTTCAGGTTTTCAATGGGACGTATCGGCGGACCGGAAGGTACACCGCTAGTCGTTTCACGCACCGGCTATACCGGTGAACTCGGCTACGAAATATTTTGCCACCCGAAGCATGCAACAGAAATATGGGACGCCGTTTTTGAAGCAGGCGCACCACATAAAATTACACCACTCGGGCTTGAAGCACTTGATTTGCTGCGTGTAGAAGCGGGGCTTATCTTTGCCAACTATGAATTCACAGATGAGACAGACCCCTACGAGGCAGGCATACCTTTTGTGGTGCCACTGAAAACCAAAACAGATGATTTCATTGGCCGCGATGCATTGATTAAACGCAAGGAAAATCCGCAACGCAAGCTTGTCGGGCTGGAACTCGAAGGCGATGAACTTGCGGAACATGGTGACTGTGTACATGTCGGGCGCCAGCAGGTGGGTGTAGTAACCAGTGGCGTCCGCTCACCCAAATTATCAAAGAATGTGGCACTATGCCGCATGACAATGGAATACACAGAACCCGGGACTGAAGTAGAGGTCGGCAAACTGGACGGCCACCAAAAGCGGCTTCTGGCGAAGGTTGTCAGCTATCCGTTTTACGATCCCGACAAATCAAGGGTACGCGCCTGATAATATTTTTGTAAAATTGCGTACAGGTCAATCTGTATCACTTCAACCCGGAGGTAATAATAAAGTGGCAAAAAGAGTAGCAATCATCGGCGCAGGCCCCTGCGGCACAGCGGCACTAAGGGCATTTCAGTCTGCCAAACAGAACGGCGAAGAGATTCCGGAAGTTGTCTGCTATGAAAAGCAGGAAGACTGGGGTGGGCTCTGGAATTACACCTGGCGCACCGGTCTGGATGAATACGGAGAGCCCGTTCATGGTTCAATGTATCGCTACCTGTGGTCCAACGGACCCAAAGAGTGCCTTGAATTTGCCGACTACTCTTTTGACGAACACTTCGGCAAACCAATCGCAAGCTTTCCGCCACGTGAAGTACTGGCCGACTACATAAAAGGCCGTGTAGAAAAAGCCGGCGTACGCGACTGGTGTAAGTTCCGTCACCCGGTTCGCCGCGTAGACTACAACAAAGACACTGATAACTTCACCGTCACAGCACACGACCTCGTTAACGACAAATCAGTTGTTGAAACCTTTGATAATGTCATCGTCTCAACAGGGCATTTTTCGACCCCCAACGTGCCGCACTTCGATGGCATTGAGTCATTTGCCGGTCGCGTTCTACACGCACATGATTTTCGCGACGCACTGGAATTCAAAGGCAAAGACGTCATGATAGTCGGTGCCAGTTACTCCGCAGAGGACATCGGCTCACAATGCTGGAAGTACGGCGCTAAATCCATAACCGCCTGCTATCGTACTTCACCCATGGGCTTTCACTTTCCGGACAACTGGGAAACCAAACCGCTGCTAACAAAAGTGGAAGGTAAAACATGCCACTTTAAAGATGGCACGACTAAAGATCTGGATGCAATTATCCTTTGCACCGGCTATCTGCACCATTTTCCATTTATGCCGGATGATATTCGACTACAGACTACCAACCGCTTATGGACTCCCGGCTTATACCAGGGTGTAGCGTTTGAGCAAAACCCGAAGGTCATGTATCTCGGTATGCAGGATCAGTTCTATACATTCAACATGTTTGACGCGCAGGCATGGTGGGCGCGTGATGTAATCATGGGCAAGATCCAGTTACCTTCCGCTGCAGAAATGTCCGATCATGGAGATAAATGGCTTGCGCGTGAGGCAACGCTTGAAACTGATGAAGACATGATCTGGTTCCAGGGTGACTACGTTCAGGAACTAATCAGCCAGACCGACTATCCTAGTTTCGATGTTGAAGGTGTAAACAAGGCATTTATGGACTGGGAGCACAACAAACACGAAGATATCATGGGCTTCAGAAACAAAGCGCATGCATCGTTAATCACAGGATCACAATCACCGGAACATCACACCCCGTGGGTTGAGGCAATGGACGATTCTATGGCCGTGTACCTGAAGAACTGACACCGCAGTTCGGTTACAGCACTGTGACACCGACCGTAAATCGAGTGATGTCATGACAATACAGGCTCAAACACAGGAATTTGACATAGATTGTTACGTTTCTTGAACACCTCACGCGCAAGATAGATTAAAATGGAACAGGCGGCGCGCAAACGCGCGCTTGCATCTAATATTTTTTAGTAAATCAATGAGTTGAGGATTGCGTGAGCGATAATACAGATATACTGCAGCGCGGCGACAAAATTGGATGCTACCGGATCGAGCAAGTTCTTGGCCGGGGTGGCTTCGCAGTGACCTACCTTGCTACCGACGAAAACCTCGACGTCGAGGTAGCAATTAAGGAATATCTGCCACGCGAAATCACTCAGCGAGACGACCAGCTACAGGTCTCGGCACGCAAGCCGGAGTTCACTGAAGACTACAAAATCGGTCTGGAAAATTTTGCCCGTGAGGCGAAAACGCTGGCGCGCTTCAAACACCCTCATATTGTAAGAGTGCATCAGGTTCTGCACGCCAATAATACTGCCTACATGGTTATGGAATTTGAACATGGCCAGGAGCTTGGCGAGCTCATCGAAAAAAACCAGTCACTCACAGAAGACGAGTTGCGCAGCATACTATTCCCGATACTCGACGGTGTGGAAGAAATTCATCGCCATGGCTTTGTGCATCGTGACATCAAACCATCGAATATCTACATCAGACACAACGGCTCACCGGTTCTGATCGACTTCGGCGCCGCACGCTACACCATGAGTGAAACAACCCAGCAACTCACTGCAGTTGTTACCGTAGGCTATACACCGATAGAGCAATACAACGTTTCAGAAGATGCACAAGGTCCCTGGTCGGACATCTATGCACTGGCTGCAGTCTGCTACGAAGCCGTAACCGGTGAAGTACCGGCTGACTCGGTAACACGCGCTTCCGCGTCGGTGACTCAAGGCGATGATCCGCTGCCTTCAGTGCGCCAACAAATCAAAAGTGATTATTCAGACGACTGCCTCGATGCCATTGACTGGGGACTGCGCATGGAAGCGGAAGATCGCCCGCAAATGATTGCCCAATGGCGCGATTCATTCGATGGCATATTTAACCCGGCATCTGCTTATACGACACAAAAGGACGTTTCTATTTACTCACCGCATAGAGTAGATAAACCTCTGCAGTCCCGCTCTTCTTCAGATATACATGCAGCCCGGTCAACAGACAACCTAACCAGAGAGCAGGCACCTTCAGATCGTTCATCCGGCTCATCCGCTGATGATATTGTCAGCGTTCCTCTTCGCGCCACTGACACAACGCTCGACAACGGCGTAGTTTCACTGGACAGGGATCCGGTCAGCACCACAATACCCCCCGTGCCGCGCAGCACACACGATGATCGCGAACACACTGCCGATAACACACGGCTTCAAAGTAACAGAGATACCTCCGGACACTCGGCCGGTGACGTCGCCTCCCCCGGTGCATTGCACAGCGAAACAGATAACAATGTGGGTCGTCAGCCACCACCACTGCAAAAACCGCGGCGCAGTAAGCTGGAACGCCCGTCACACCTCAGTGAACCGGCACCTAAGAAAGCCAGAAGAGTTATCAGAGAAGAAATCACCCTTAATGACTCAGACTGGGATGATTCCGAATGGTATGAGCCGCCCAAAAGAAGCTCAGCCTTAAAACTTCTGCTGCCGGTGCTCGGTCTCGCTGCAGTAGTTGGTAGTTCAGTGATGCTGGTTAATTCACCGGACCTTATAACTTCCATTTTTAATAAAGATCCCGATCTCACCTCAGAGCAAGCGCTGGATCTTGCGCAAATCAAGGTCGAAACTGAAAACTACGTTTTCCCTGAGGGTGACTCTGCACTCGACTACTATCAACTGGCCCTGGAAGAAGACCCTGACAACCCGGTAGCGCTGGCTGGCATGCGGTCTATCGAGTCTCTGGTCAGACAACAAATAACTGACAACATGCAGAATAACAATGTTGCAGAAGCAAACCGGATTCTGGCCAGAGCAGACAGCGCGGGATTATCCGGCGTATACAACGCCTCAACAAATACACCTGACGCATCTGCGAACGGGCAAACTTCAGAAACACCTGACACACCAACAATTCCCATAGTATCAACCAGCGATGACACTATCGTTACCCCGGTGGACACGACCTCACCGGAGCCGATTTCAACGACTACAGAGGCACCTTCGAATCAAACCGAACAAGCCCTGCAAACTGCAACTGTCATACCCACACCGACAACCAGCACCAACAACTCGACCCCTCCTTTTATTGAAGGACAGCTGGCTGAACTGGATACACTGATACAGCAACAGCGATTCACAGAGGCACGCGCGCTGTTCGGAAGAATAGACACATTCATTCCGGACCAGTCGAGATCAAACCAGTTACTGCAACGCATAGAAGCCGGCGAAGCAGATGCGGCAGCAGAAGCGGCGCGTCAGAACGAGCTATTGACAACCAATACAACACCAGCGCCGTCAACCAACACTTCAGTCAGTGAAGAGGAAACAACCACAGCTGCATCTTCAGTATCCATTTCACCTACGGATCCACCTCGTAACAGCTATATAGATGCAAACGGCACTGCTGCTAACCACCTGAACAGACTGCGATTAGCGCTTGAAGCCAAAGATATTGAAGCGGTTCAGGCGCTCAGCCAACCGCTGCCGGAAGGAAGAATCCGTTTTTTGAACAGCACATTTGCAAGACACCATCGACTTGATGTCGTTATAGACAATGTCACCGTCAGCGATGACACCATCAGCGGAAGACTCAATGTTGCTATGTTTGGCAGAGGCGATGACGGCAGTGTTTACAGTGCAGGCAAATGGAATGGTGCAATTATCGAAGCCGTGAGAGAAAACGGTAGCTGGCAGAAAATACGCTGGTAACCAGCGCACAACTACGCGATAAAATTCGCGTAGCGCTTAACCCGGACTATTCATGAAATGGCGAGCATATCGCGCAGAGATTTGGTTTCACAGTGCCTTGTCTTTAAATATCAGGTCTTCTTGCGTTGAATAC
>CAZKAQ010000107.1:5777-13353 GCA_964550655.1 uncultured Granulosicoccaceae bacterium | reverse complement strand
AATTAAAGACATAAAAGCCAAGTTCGCAGGTCGCCTCATGAATAATGCAGGTTAGTGACGCTGCAGGAAATCCACACACAGCAGCGAAGTCTCATCAGACTTGTTCTAATGTTTGCTATTTCTCAGCTAAATTAACTACCGGCAACCGTTGAGTGAGACAGTGTTTCGTATCAGTGTTGTATCAGGCTGACTGTTCTGTTTTGATCACGAGTTTGTTGTGTAGCGTGCGATGCACGGGACACTTATCGGCTATTTCCAACATGCGGGATTTCTGTTCATCAGTCAGATCACCGGTAACAGTAATCTGCCGGTTTATCACATCAATCTGCTTGTGTGTTTCATCGCATTCAAGGCAATCCTTACCGTGCTCACGTGAATGATTAAGATCTATGCTCACTTTCTCTACCGGCCACTTCTTCCGATTTGCATACATTCGCATAGTCATTGCTGTACAAGTACCAAGTGCCGCCAACAAATGTTCATAAGGATCCGGACCGACGTTGCCGCCACCAACAGCAGCAGGCTCATCAGCCACCCACTGGTGATCATCGCTCAACACAGTCTGTGAGAATTTGCCATCGCGCTCTGTCACTACTACGTGTCCGCTGGCTACTTTTTCAACCGGCGGTGATGAACTCTCTGGCACATATCGACTGGCCCAGCCCGTTATTGTGTTGGCAACATACTCTGCATCAGATTTTTTTCTTAATAAATGATCAGCATCATGAAGACTGACAAAACTTTTAGGGTGTCTGGCGGAGACAAATATTTTTTCAGCCTGCTGAATAGAAACAACGGAATCCAGCGGTGAGTGCAACACAAGCAGCGCTTTGTGCAGGTCATTTACACGGGTGTCTTTGTTTGTACGGATATCATCGACAAACTGTTTTCTTATTTTGAACTCACGGCCTGCAAGTACAACATCTGCTTCGCCGTCGCGTTCGATTGTCTCAAGGTCACAGGCAAATTGTTTGACAACATGCTCAGCGTCGGCGGGTGAGCCAATAGTCACCACTGCTGTGCTTTCAGGGATTGCATGTGCTGCCTGCAATATCGCCGTGCCGCCGAGGCTATGACCAATAAGCAGGCGCGGCGCCTGATGGTGACTGCGCAGATAATCCGCTGCCAGCACCAGATCTTGTACATTGGATGAAAAGTTGGTGTTGGCAAAATCACCGTCACTGCCGCCAAGCCCGGTAAAATCAAATCGCATTACTGCAAAGCCCTTGCTAACCAGCGCTTTACTTATGCGTGAAGCTGCCACCACATCTTTGGTGCAGGTAAAACAATGAGCAAAAACCGCATAGGCGACGGGCTCGAAGTCTGGTGATTCAAGCAAGCCTGCGAGTTCTGTACCCTGGCTACCTGTAAACTGCAGCTTTGATCGTATACTCACTGAGAATTCCTGTGCTAAAAGCGTATGACCTGCCCGATTGCTGGTAGTTCAAGGGCTCAGAGAGAGCCCTCGCTACCGGACCGATTATAGACTAAGTCACTACAGGAACCACAGTCACTTTAACCGCGAGTAACCTCGAAACGGTTAAGAGTAAAAGTACCGCTACCCCAGAAAGTTTCTGTGCCGATTTCTATAGCACCCATACAAGAATTCGGGTTCATATGCGGCACACCAAACGAAGGCCCGACATCACGTGACCAGGTTACAAATTTATTCCAGTTAAGCGTGCCTCTGGTGCTGGGTTGTCTGGCGACAAAAGCCACATACGACCACGGAAGCGACGGATTGGTGTAAACATCCCATTCCTGACCATCCAGAGTCACTGTTGTAGCAAGTAAACCGGGCGTGCGGATTGTCGGCACACCCACCCAGATCATCATTTCAAACTGCTTGTTGTGTTCTTCTGCCTCACAACTATTATGCATGAAAGATTCAAGTGCTACGTTGCGCTCCACCGTGCCAGTCTCGGAATAGTCATACTGTACCTGAAACTGAGGCATGTTGCGGATAGCGACGGGTAATCCGGTCTCGGCAACACTACCGGAAAGGTTGTATTGAGTTTTACGACCGTAGTACACCTGAGGATAGGACTTAACAGCAAAATCATTTCCCTGACTGCGCTCGAGCCAGTTGTAATCCCACCTCGCGACGTAGTTACCCGGACCACCGGTTAACTCGATACACTGTGCCCAGCTGTCGTCGAAGACGGCGCTTGAATTCCAGACGTTGTTCTGCATACGATAATTTCCGTAACCGATTTCAAGCCAGTGTATACAGCTGCGTTGATTAAGTAGTGGTGCATTTCTGGTAGCGGTTACACCGTTAACGACAACGCAGGTTCGATTGTTTTCATAACCGAAACCGTTGTTGCCCGCATCACTTGCATCAGTCAGGCAAATCGGATTGCCATTGCTAAACCCCGGCGTAGCCGCAGCAACCGGCGGTGGTGCGACGCCAGGTGTGATAACAGACGTTGCCGCCGCACTGGAGTCTGAATCTGCTGTGACAATACACGACGCTTGATTCTCCCATCCCCAGCCATCGCCATCAGGGTCTGATGCTGACGATGAGCAAATCGGGCTCTGCGCGGCAAGTGGCTGCGATATCAGTGTAAACGACAACGACAGAACAAGGCTGCTGACGGTAAGAGATGAGACAGCGCAGTAATAAGGCGCCGTCGTACATGCTGATCGCATAGCGCGAAGTAAGTACATAGCAGGTTTTCCTGTTGACCGGGCAGTTTCATGAAACCTGAGCCCGATCCATTCTGGTAAGGTTAACGGAATAAAATTAATAAATAATTGGATAAGTACCTTAACCGTCGTACTTGAATGTTCGATCTTACGAAATAACCATGTTTAGTGCGTATGGCTTTAGCTAATACCAGCATAGTCAGATAGGAATTAAGTTTTATTGGTCGATTTTTAACTTGATTCCAAATATAGTTCTCAAGGTAAAACTACGGCGTAACACCTGCGATACCAATGAGATGTATTTTGTTACATAGCACCGACGGGTTAAGTTTCGCAAACTGTGGAACCGAAACATTGAATAAACAACGGCAGGCAACATGAACAACAAAGGCAAAAACAAATCCACCCGACTGCTCGAAGGTGCTTACGCCGTAAAAACGGTGGAAGACAACATTGAATACTACCGCGACTTCGCAGAAATCTACGACACCGAATTCGCCGATGACATGGGTTATGTTTATCCTGCCGTGATCGCCGAAGTATTTGCACGCCACAGAAAACCGTCAGACGCACTAATCGCAGACATTGGTTGCGGCACAGGTCTGGTTGCCGGTGTTTTGCGCACGCAAAATAGTAATCAGAACAAAAATGACTCGTTTGAAATTGATGGTATTGATTTATCAAAAGAGATGCTCGATGCAGCCAGAGAAAAAAAACTTTATCGCGCCTTGTATCAGGCAGATCTAACGCAATCCCTCAGTCATTTGCCTGGCAATTATGGAGCAGTCTTATCTGCGGGTACTTTTACTTTCGGGCATCTCGGGCCGGACATACTTCCTGAACTGCTACAACTAGGCAGAACCGATACGCTTTATTGTATAGGCGTTAATTCGGTTCATTTTGAAGCACAGGGTTTTTCCAGCATATTGGATAGCATGGCAGAAAAGGGCCATATAAGCCGGCCTGTTTCAGAAGTCAGAAAAATATACGATCAACAAAATGCATCTGACACCAGCCACGCCGATGATACCGCCCGCGTCATGGTGTACCGGCAACTATAAGCCGATCAAATCCTGATACTACGTGTTGTGGTGTTGTGTTGCACATAACAGAGAATCGGTGCGTTAGTGAGTAAACCCTGCACTGTCCCAAGACCACAAAAAAGCACCCTTTGCGGGTGCCTTTGAAGATAACTGTCAACAGACTTTCAGGGTAAACCTTATGTAGTCAACGACTCACATGTTACTTTGAAATTATTGCTCTACCTTATTAATCATACCGGTAACTTCATTGATACGATCACCATAGCGTGCAATATCTGATTTCAGGTTTCCAATGTCTGTAGTAAGGTCCGGCACTTTCTCACCGGTGTTAGCAAGCTCAGACAATGTAAAGGCTTTCGCTTCCATGGTGCCAGCAGGCTCCGAAGTCGATTCCATTGCATCAGCCTGTGCTGCTTCGTCTTCAGCTGCGAGTGCAGCATCTGTACTAACGGCCGCGTCGGTGGCTTCGGTTTCAGTGGCGGCAACTGCCTGAACTGTGCCGTCAGTCGCCATACTGTCAGTTTCAGTATTATCAGTAGCATCTGCTGCCGAGGCGTCGTTCTGCGTCTCCGTTGAGGCAACTTGTTCATCTTCAGCACTGGCTTCACCTTCGGTACTGACAGTGTCACTGTGCGATACGCCTGAACTTGCATGGCCGTCCGGGTTGGAGTCATAGGCACTACTGCACATCCCCACAGCGATCAAAAACAAAGCTGCAATCGCAATCATCAAATAAAAGCGTACATCGTTTAACAGGCTCATCAGGTAATCTCCCAGATCCGTGAAGTATTGTTAGTTCGTAGATTTTCAGTGACAGTGTCAGTGCAGTTGATCGTTCGAGCAAGCATGCTCGCCGAATTTTCACAAATAATTACCACTTAACGTACACTGAGCGGCGATTTTCTTCGGTTTTTGTTCAAGATGACACAATTTTCGGCCGGAATTCGTTTTCGTGAAGATAAAATGCTACACCAGACATTTGGCTGCAAAGGCGTGTAAACCACACCATCGTGTCAGATCTGACGGCCGCCAGACGATAACCCATGCGTGCACCGGTTCAGCCGCTGCGACAAGGTACGACAGCAGCACATCGATGGCAATAGCTTGTATTGACCAGATCTTACCGCTAATGCATCCCAGACTCTCACGTATCTTTATACCGACAGTACGCCCGGCCTCAGCAGTACACAAAAAGCGAGTTAAAAACCACTAAGCGGTAACGCAGGAGAGCACTCCAATACTTGACTGAACCGGCATCCCGACTTACTCTCAATCTATGTCTACCAGCACCCTGCTCCTGCTCCTTACCAACCCGGCGGCCTGAGGCCTCCGGGAGCGTTTCATACGCGCCGTTCGGCGCACCTAAAACACACAATCGCCCGCTTAACAATACAACGGGCACAGGTAAGGCCAGACATGAACCAAACAATCACACCGGAATCCCGGATAACAGGCGTCCGCACGCGCCGGCACTCGCTCTGTCCGACCAGGCACCGACATAGCCCGCGATCTAATAGAATAACGAGTGGATCCAATGACCAATAAATCTACAGCAGCAAAACCCGGCGGCAAATACAAACCGTTCGCGCCGATCTCTTTACCGAACCGCCAGTGGCCCGATAAAACCATCACCAGCGCACCCGACTGGTGCAGTGTCGATCTGCGTGATGGCAACCAGGCACTGATTGAACCGATGGGCAGTGAACGCAAGCTGCGTATGTTCAAAATGTTGCTTGATATCGGTTTTAAAGAAATAGAAATTGGCTTCCCCGCCGCGTCTCAAACCGATTACGACTTCGTCCGCCACCTGATCGATAACAATCTGGTGCCCGAAGACGTGACGTTACAGGTACTGACTCAGGCCAGACCGGAGCTGATCGATCGCACCTTCGAAGCGATGCGTGGCAGCCATCGCGCTGTTATGCACCTGTACAACTCAACTTCCACCGTGCAGCGCCGCGTGGTGTTTAACATGGATCGTGAAGGCGTTAAAAAGATCGCCACTGACGGCGCTGAATATGTTGCACAGTGCGCTGACAAAAATCCCGATACCAACTGGGTGTTTGAATACTCACCAGAAAGTTTCACTGGCACCGAAATCGACTACGCACTTGAAGTCTGCGAAGCCGTGATGGATGTATGGCAACCGACACCGGACAACCGAACGATCTTGAATCTACCGGCCACAGTCGAGATGTCGACGCCGAACATCTATGCAGATCAAATCGAGTGGTTTTGCAACAACGTCAGTAAGCGCGACAGCTGCATCATCAGTTTGCATCCACACAATGATCGCGGCTGCGCAGTCGCCGCAACAGAACTGGGCTTAATGGCCGGTGCCGATCGGGTTGAAGGCACGCTGTTCGGCAATGGCGAGCGCACCGGCAATGTCGATATCGTGACACTGGCACTGAACCTCTACAGCCAGGGCGTTGAGTCCAATCTGGACTTTTCAGATATCTTTGATGTCATGCGTACTACTGAACACTGTAACAAGTTGCCAGTACACCCACGCCATCCGTACGCGGGTGAACTGGTTTTCACGGCCTTTTCAGGGTCTCACCAGGACGCCATAAACAAGGGACTGAATGCACGTAAGGAAAAGCCGGACAGCATATGGGACGTTCCGTATCTGCCAATTGATCCCGCTGATGTCGGCAGAAGCTACGAGGCAGTGATCCGTGTTAACAGTCAGTCCGGTAAAGGTGGCGTTGCATTCATCATGCAGAAAGACCATGGGCTTGAAATGCCACGTCGCCTGCAAATAGAGTTCAGCAAAGTCATACAAAGCATCAGTGAAGACACCGGTAAAGAAATCGATTCAGACACCATCTGGACCGCGTTCGAAAATGAATTTTTAAAGCCCGTTACCCCGATCCACTTTATAGAACACCATTCAAAAGCCGAAAGCGATGGCAGTAATGATGAACACCGTCAACTGACAGCGAAGATAAAATACTTTGATGAATTACTCGAAATCGAAGGCATTGGCAACGGCCCGATAGACGCCTACGTCAACAGTTTAAAAAAGCAGTTCAACATTGACTTCAGAGTGGTTGACTATCACCAGCATGCAACCGATGCAGGGTCATCAGCACAGTCCGCCTGTTATGTGGAAATTCAGGTAGCTAAAGGTGCAACACGGTACGGCGTCGGCCTGCATTCAAATATTGTATACGCTTCACTGATTGCGGTCAGTTGCGCGGTTAACAGAGCTTCTACAGACCTGCTGAAACTCGGTGAAGCAGAATCTGCGTAAGGCCTTGCCACTCAGCTGGTCAGACTTGCGTTATCAGCATAACAAAGCCAGGTAACACGAAATCATTTCGTGTTACCTGTGTTACAACTAATTAGCAGTTTTCGACTTTCTGCCTTTCAAATATTTGTATCGGCTTTTTGCTAGGTATCAGCACAAACTCAAACGGATGACTCTTGCCCGCTGTGGTAACGCAACTCGGCCCGGGTATAGTCTGCACAACCGTGACAATTACCTCGTCTGCAGTCAGCTCCATACCGGTCACTGAGATGGTATATCCACCGGTCGGCTTTTCACCAGCCGAGGAAACCAACACCTGAGAGGTATCGAAATCAACCGGCTTGGCTGTTTCGAGGCTATGACGACCTAACTCTGACTGATAAATCCTCAGCGTCTGCAGGGCCCTGAAACTTTTTCCCGTATTGATATTAAACGGATTAAAGTTCGCCTTGTGCAACACATCGTACTCCAGTTCACCCGGCTGAATATTTCTCACAGGCGCAGGAGTGTTATCGACCGCTGCAACCGGTTGAGAGTTGGCATTATCAAGTGCTTCCAGTTCGGGAAACTGATCCGGAAACTTTTCTGCAACCGGTTCAGGAGTCGGTGTTGGAATTGAATCCGGAAG
>CAZKAQ010000107.1:0-5677 GCA_964550655.1 uncultured Granulosicoccaceae bacterium | reverse complement strand
AGCGGTGGAGGCGCCAACTCTGGAACAGACTCCGGAATCCCCGGCAAAGCCACATCTGCAGGTGGCTGCGGAATTACCTGTGGAGCAGGTTCCGTAACCGCTGTTGGAGGAGGCGCTGTAACTACTTGCGGCGGCGGTTCCGGAACCGCTTGCGGACGCGATTGCGGAATAGACTGCCGGGGTGGCAATTCTCTCGGTGCCTCAGGAAGTGGAGCAGCACAGCCAGCAATGGCCAACGCACCTGCAGACAGTAAAATTGTTATAATTGGGAAACGATTGTACAAGATGGGTAGTCGCATATGGGAAGACAGATCCAGTGTGAAATTAATGCATATGTAATGCCGCTTACTATAACGTCGCAGCCTTTACACGCATCTTAAAGAACTAATAATAGCACCGGAAACTGAGACTTCACGTATGAATGCCGATTTCACTATTGCGGTACTACAGCACGTACCGGTACCGAATAACACAGCGGCGGCTTTGCAGCGCCTGGAAACCACCGCATCACAGGCCGCAAGCGAAGGCTGTCAATTATTGGTCGTCCCGGAATGCAGCGTTACCGGGTACAACCAACCGCTGGAAACCATGCAGCAGGCCGCCATCGGATCTGATGGCAAAACCGCCCGTGGCATCGCGAAGATATGTCAACGTCATAATATTGCCATCGTCTATGGGTTTGCGGAGAAAGCGCAGGACAATTACTACAATACTGTGCAGTTAATCGATGCCGACGGAAACCTCGCTGCAAACTACCGCAAGTCACATCTCTGGGGAGACCTCGACAGAACTCTTTTCACTGCCGGAGACACGTTATCCCCGATTGTCGAAATCAACGGCTGGAAAATCGGACTGCTCATCTGCTACGACGTGGAATTTCCGGAGACTGTACGGACACTGGCGCTTGCCGGTGCCGAATTGATCCTGGTACCCACCGGCCTCATGCAACCTTGGAGGGATGTCGCTGAAAGAGTAGTACCAGTCAGAGCTTACGAGAACCAGCTATACATCGCCTACTGCAACTACTGTGGGGCTGAGGGCGACATCACCTACGAAGGTCGAAGTTGCATCACAGGACCGGATGGATCGGATCTCGATCGTGCTGAGAAAACACCCGCACTACTGACCGGCACGCTAAATAAACAAGTTATCTCAGAGTGCAGAGCTGCACTACCCTATCACCGGGACAGACGCCCGGAGCTCTATACCACTATTTCGACTGAAGTTTAGTGTCAGCAAAAACTTATGCCTGAAAAACCCATCACCATATTCGGACCGGATTTTCCATTCGCCTATGACAACTGGATAAACCACCCGAACGGCTTAGGCAGTGTTGCAGAAGATACACACGGTACCGAGGTTGCCATAATCGGTGCAGGTGTCTCAGGCATGGTCGCCTCTTACGAGCTCATGAAAGTCGGCTTAAAACCGGTTATTTATGAAACCGGCCGCATGGGCGGCAGATTGCGCTCAGAACATTTTGAGCAGGCCACAGGCGTCGTGGCCGAACTCGGTGGCATGAGATTCCCGAAGTCCGGCACAACATTCAATCATTATGCAGACCTGCTTAATCTCAAAACAAAGTCCTTTCCAAATCCGCTCACAGAAGCTGCAGGCAGTACCGTTATAGACCTCGCAGGCGTTAAGACCTACGCAGAAAGCACAGAGGATCTACCACCGATCTTTAAAGAGGTCTCTGCCGCCTGGGATGAAGCACTTAACAATGAAGCTCAGTTTGAAGATATACAACATGCCATTAAGGAACGTGATGTAACCAGACTGAAAAAACTTTGGAACAAACTCGTTCTCGAATGGGATGAACGCACCTTCTACGACTTTATCGCCACATCACCTGCCTTCAAAAAACTGACTTTCAGGCACAAGGAAATATTCGGCCAGGTCGGCTTTGGCACTGGAGGCTGGGACTCGGACTTCAGAAACTCTATGCTCGAGATACTACGAGTGGTTCTCACAGACTGCGATGTGGACCAGAAGTTAATAACCAGTGGCGCAGAGTCACTACCCAGAGGCCTTTGGAATCATTGCATTGATGACGCCACGCACTGGGACAAAAACATCAGTCTCGCTAAACTGCACAACGGTGCGACACGCCCCGGAGTTACCCGCTTACGCAGGTCAAAAAACAACACCATTCTGGTAACCGATCAATACGACAACGAACGCGAATACGCGGCTGTGATTGCCACCTGCCAGAGCTGGCTGTTAACCACCAGCGTCGACACACAGGAGTCTTTATTTTCACAAGACTTATGGATGGCACTGGATCGCACCAGCTATATGCAATCCTGCAAAACTTTTGTCATGGTAGACAAACCATTCTGGAAACAAAGAGACCCGCTCACCGATCAATATCAGATGAGTATGACGCTCACAGACAGACTGACACGCGGCACCTATCTGCTCGACAACGGCGATGATAAACCTGCTGTCATCTGCCTTAGCTACACCTGGATGGCTGACGCCCTTAAGATGCTGCCACTACCTGTTGAACGTCGCGTAGAACTCGCGCTTAACGCGCTTGCAAAAATATACCCGGAGGTCAATATCAGGCAGCACATTATTGGCAAGCCGATCACTATCTCATGGGAAGACGACCCTGATTTTCTCGGTGCGTTTAAAGGCGCACTACCCGGTCACTATCGCTACAATCGTCGTATGTACTGTCACTTTATGCAGCAAAATATCCCTGACGAGCAAAAAGGCATATTCATCGCAGGCGACGATGTGTCATGGACTCCAGGCTGGGCAGAAGGCGCGGTCCAAACTGCTTTGAACGCAGTTTGGGGTGTAATGAACCATCTGGGAGGCAAATGCAGCGCGCAAAACCCGGGGCCGGGTGATTTGTTTGAGCAAATCCAGCCACTTGATCTTGATGCGTAGTGAAAACCACCCGGTAATCTATGAGTATCCGTCTTAATCAATCCAGCACACCGGATAATATGCGCATATACGCAATAGGTGATGTGCATGGATATCTGAATTTGCTTGAGACACTTCATCAAAAAATCGACATTGACCTGAAGAAACATCCAGTCAATAAGTACAGGATAATATTTGTAGGCGACTACATTGACCGCGGTCCGGATTCAGCCGGATGTGTCGAGTACCTTGTTAACTTGCTGGCAGACAATAGCAATGTGATCTGCCTGAAAGGCAATCATGAAGATAAACTTGAACAATTTTTGATTAAGCCCGCAGATGTTGCCGACTCATTTTTTACCTACGGAGGTGCGGACTGCGCTACTTCATATGGGGTTGATATGACCGGCTACAATGGAACAACTGATGAAAAACTACAGAAATGTGCAGAGCTGGGCGAAAAAATACCAAAACATCACAGAGAATTTTATAGTCGCCTTCCTGCTACGGTAACTTACGGTGACTACCTTTTTACCCATGCAGGCGTACGACCGGGCATAGCGCTGGATCAACAATCTGAGCATGACCTTATATGGATCAGATATGATTTTATATCGCACCAGTCGTTATACGACAAAGTTATTGTTCATGGACACACTCCTGCGTACCCAATGGAAATTCTACCAAACCGTATCAACGTTGACACACACGCTTATCACACAAGCGTTTTAAGCTGTATTGTCCTCGAAGGCACAGACTATCGAGTAATTGAGAGCACAGGCTAAAAGCACTGATTACAAGAGTAGGCTTAGCGATAAAACTTTACACGCGGAAAAAGCTCGCAGCGTCAACATCGATACTTTACACAATTTCACTCTTTACAAATACGCCTGAAACGAAAACCACAAGTCTCAGCGTTAACAAGTCACAAAGAAACCGGCAGCAAAACCTGGTTACCCTGACAGACTTACTCCTTAATGGCAGTTGACACCAAAAGTTTTATTTGTTCTTATTGATCGTTAGATGTCTAAGTTTAACGACAAGACAATAGAAATAATTCGCCTGTCGTATGGATTAAATATGGATGTTTTTAGCATCGAGTGTTTCAGCTGTCTTCTGCTTGCGTATATATGTGTCATATTATTCGCACGTCGTAAGACGTCACAATACATAGCAAAAGAAAACGATATAGCAGCGCTTTCAAAGGAAGCAAAGTGAACACAGGTAAGATGTCTACAACCTGTAAAACTTATTTGCCATCCATGTGCCTGCCATTTTTTACGACAAACGAATTTTTACGACTTGTTGCAAATCAATGGGACTCGGCGCATTGTGTATCACTTGTGTCACACACGCTGGAAGACAACTTCTTTAAACAGGTAACCAGTATAAGTCCACCGGTGGTTGTCATCGGTGCAGATCAGTCGCTGCTTGTAAAACGTATTATTGCCCGGCTGGCCGACTGCAAAAACCGACCGATCATTGTAGTGTTGGTTGAATCTACAGAAGAATCATTGTTAACCGCATGTTATCAACAAGGTGCAGATCGCGTCATCGCCGTTCCGCATTGCTCTGCAGGTATTTTTTACGCACTAATTAATACACTGCGGCCACGCGACGTCTTCTGTCCGCCCTATCGATTCAGCACAGTTACCCAGACATGTAACATTGGTGACCGCGTCGTGAGATTAACCACAAAGACATTTGATATTGCGCGTTATCTGTTTGTAAACCACGGAGAAATCATACCCAAAGCGACCATTCTGAAAGATGTATGGGGACTTGAAAGCGACAAATGCGTTACTCGCAGAATTGAAGTCCATATGTGTCATGTTCGAAGACAATTGTGCCTCGATGGATCTCTTGGATGGGAAGTTCGTTCGCGCAGAAAAATGGGTTACGGTATATTCCGGATAGTCGCAAATATTAACTAAAATATTTGGCATAACTATGCGTTTACAGCACAATATGACAGAGACAAAAAATTAATTTGAATCTGCTAATCCAAACCGTCAATTCCATTTAAGATTCGACCGAATGTCGACCAGAACGCCCGACGGTATAACACCAGACTAACCCAGATCGTTGCGATAATAAAAAGCACCGGACTCAAAAACCAGGCACATGCAGCCAGGGCAAAAAAGTATGCGTTTAATCCGGTAGTAAAATGCCGCGCCCCGAGCGTATGCAATTGTGCGACTCTATCGCTGTAGTTTTCAGGATCAACCCGATCTTCAACACCTTTTGCGGCAGCTACTGATAAATCCGGCGCCGCACCGATCATAATTATTACATAATTGAACAGCCGATAACTCCATGTGAATTTGAAAAAAGCGAAGGTAAAGATTAGTGCCAGCATTAACACCTTAACCTCCCACACGGTTCTTGTTGTTTTTACAGTGAAAGGCAAATCACCCAGCACCTTAATAGCCTGATCAGATGCACCGAAGCCTGCCAACAGAGCACCGATTAACAGAATTGAAGTCGAGGCAAAAAACAATACGCCATACTGCAGAGTATTCTGGATCATTGCATCCGGCATTTTTAAATCCCGGTAGACCATGCCATTCATCCACCGTTGCCGAAACAAACTCATTTTTGCAGATATTGTTTTGTGGCGCCACGGTGACTGGTGCACTATCCAGAAGTGCAGTTTCCATGAAACAAAGAAGACAATCAGCGCAATGACATCCAAATTGGTGAAGCCGGCATCACTTAGTGTGTCCCCGAGTATTGTACCCATGTTTTTCAGTCCGGTTGATGAGATGCCGTCGATTTCATGAATAGTCCGGGCTAG
>CAZKAQ010000106.1:0-13402 GCA_964550655.1 uncultured Granulosicoccaceae bacterium | reverse complement strand
ACTAAAGACATAAAAGCCAAATTCGCAGGTCGCCTCATGAATAATGCAGGCTAGTGACTCCAGCGTACATAAGCAGCACACATTATGATTCTCCATCCATTGCGTTTTTGGCAGTCTGGTCATCAACTCAATCGAAACCATCAGCGTAAAATAGACTTGTTTGCACACTTTTTGCCCGAATTATTTACCGCACCTGTTTTTAGAACAGAACTTGAAGAAGAAAATACCGCATGACCAATATTATTACCGAGATATTGCAGGAAAATCGCTATATTCTCGCCGATGGTGCGACTGGCACTAACCTTTTCAGCATGGGACTACAAACCGGCGATTCACCCGAGTTCTGGAATGCAGATCACCCGGATCGTGTCACCAGACACTACGAGAGCTTCATCGAGGCAGGATCAGATCTGGTACTAACCAACACATTCGGCGGTAACCGATATCGATTGCAGCTCCACAATGGCGAGAATCGTGTCGCTGAATTAAATAAACGATCGGCAGAACTGCTACGCGAAGCGGTCGACAAAAGCGGCCGCAGAGTTATCGTCGCCGGTGATATTGGCCCTACCGGCGAAATCTTCGAACCTGCCGGCACCCTCACCATTGAGGCCGCCGCCGAAGCCTTTGCCGAACAGGCACAGGCGCTGGCAGAGGGCGGTGCGGATATCATCTGGATCGAGACACTGTCATCACTTGAAGAGGCCAAAGCAGCATTTACAGGCGCAAAAACTACCGGGCTTCCTGTCGTATTCAGCATGAGCATCGACACCAACGGGCGCACAATGATGGGTGTCACAGCAGCAGATATAGTCGAGCTTGCCTCTGAAATGTTGCCGGAATTAACCGGCTATGGCAGCAATTGTGGAGTCGGTGCAGCAGAAGTGGTAACCGCCATGGTGAACATGAAAAAACACTGCCAGCAGCTCAATGAGCCAGCGGCATTAATCGCAAAAGCCAACTGCGGTATCCCCGAGTACATAGACGGCGAAATCGTTTATAACGGTACACCGGAATTAATGGGCCGCTACGCGCAACTGGCTCTCGATGCCGGTGCCACTATTATTGGCGGATGCTGTGGCACATCTCCGCAGCACATCAGAGCCATGAAAGACGCACTCGATAACTACGAAGGTGGTTCAACACCGACACTTGAAGAGATAGTTGCAGAGCTTGGCGAAGTGTCTGCCGGTGCGACCGCGCAACTACAAGGTGATATGAGTGTGGCAGGTGGATCAGTATCCGGCTCTTCCAAGCGTCGAAGCCGCCGCAAGCGTTCTGCATAACTTAAGCCCACAATACTCGACCGATACAATAAAATTTGCATCATACGGGCTTATAACTATTCAACCAGATTCTGCAGGCACCGCTTCAACAGCCTTAACCTTTTCGGGCTGACTTTCTTTGCGGCCCATATACACGTGCCGAAAGCTCACGTACATGTATATTGCGAACAGTGGCAAAGCCCCTACTGCCACTACCAGCGCGAGCTCACTGAAAACAAACAAAATAAAAAAAACCATGAAAGGCAGGTAACTCGCCGCTGCAATCACCGGAAAGTTTATCCGTTCACCTTGCTTTGCAAACATCACTGAATCGATAAAGCCAAGCTTGTGGAATATCGACAGCGGCAACAGAAACCACATCGTCGTCACCATTACGCCAATATAAATAACAAACAACGAGATCGTTCCATCATAAAGCCACTGTAACGAGGCAATTGGTGGTGGGACGCTTGACTCCGACACCACCTCATCAAGCATCAGCATACTGGCAAGACGCGCTGCTATAACCCATAACAATACATAGAATGCTGAACATAACACCACAGTAGTTACAGCATTAAAAAGACTCTGATACCAAATGTTCAGTGTTAGAGTTTTAGACTCATCTGCGCCGCGGGCAATCACAATACAAGCTACAACGGCAGCCTGACATAAAATCAGCGCAATGAAAAATGTTAGATAACCCGAAATTCTGACTTTATGGCAGAGCACAAAAAAAGCCACGGAAATAACAAGGAACACCACTGGACGACGACGAAAAATGAGTCCCGACTCTTTTAACCAGACCAGAATATCCGCAAACTCCACCTGCATTGGTTCAATTGGATTGTTCACGATTCGGCGACTGGGAAAGGCTGCTCAGAAAACATAAGACGATTGTAGTACATTACGATTGTCCGCGCTGACGAGCCACCCAGTTGATATGTTTATTCACCTGCGGATCCTGCATTAGTTTGTCAACGGAATTGAGGTATTTTGCCAAATGCATTTCATCGTATAGCTTGTGCAAACCACTATGGCACAGCCTGCAAATTAGTATCGTTGTCTGTAGCTCGGACTTATCAAAATGCTTCCTGAAATGCTTGCGCCGATGCAACTTGCGTGGAATCAGGTGATGGGCGGTCAAGGCCAATTGCCGCTGACACAATTCGCAGGACCCAACGCTAGACTTTGCCAAAAAAACACCCTGATTAAGTTATGCAGAACCGTTCTATATAGTTTACCGGCAACACAAACAGTGTGCTGAAATTTAACGCCGCATTGAAAGCTCGCTGATTGCATCCGGCAACTGCTGCATATCCGAGATGCCAAGCACGCTGGAATGCGCTGAGAATTCACCCACCTGGTTATTTAACGAACCCTGGTCAGTCAACGGATGCTGGTGGTGGGGCACATAGTGAACGCATTTCATGCCAGCCTTTACCGCAGCCATAACACCGACGTCACTATCTTCAATCACGATACATTTGTCTGCATCAAAAGCCATTTGTTCCGCCGCATATAAAAACAACGCGGGGTCCGGCTTAAAGCGTGAAATTTCATACGCACTGAAGAGTTTATTGTTAAAGAATCCGCTCAAGCCGGTTTTTCCAAGTACTTGGCGGAGCTTGCTCATCGGTGCATTTGATGCAACACATTTTACTTGATGTAGTTGTTGCAGCGCATTGTGTATATTCGGTATCGGCTCAAGACGTTCGTCAAAATAACTACTTGCACGTGCACGAAATCTTTCTTCAAATGCAGCATCCAACTCTTGGTGGTGCAGCTTGCCAAGGTCGCAAAGCAAGGCTTTGAATTGCCATCCACGGTATCTTGCGAGCAGAGCACTTTTATCTTCATCGATACCCTGCAGACGCAGCTCGTCAGTCAGGGCTTCTGTGTTGATCGCTTCACTGTCAACCAGTGTACCGTCACTATCGAACAGCAGGCAGTGTGTCATTTAACTCGAAAGGAAAGTGGCCCCGAAGCGATTGTACCAGTCATCGTATATTGACTCTTGCCGGATACGTCGACGACGAACAATCCCGGCTTGAACAGTCTGACTGTCTATAAATTTGTCGCAGTCAATAGCGACTGCGTATTGCCACATGATCGATTATTTGCATGCAGCAGCTTGCGCCATTTTTTACCGTACACGCTGTGATTACAACCAGATGCCAGTTTGACCTCAAGTTGATCGACCGACGCTGTGGTGTTGCCGCGATGCGGTTGTAGTTCCTCATACACAGACAACAAACTCAGGATGGTTAATACTGTAAGTTCAGGGCTATGAGTACTTTGCAATCGACTCTCTGCTACAACCAGCTGTCTTTTCAGATCGGCCGCGCGGGTGGTCAGGCTTGAATCGTAGCGCCAGCGTTTATCGATTGTTGCACTCACGTAACCCGGCAACTGACCGAGCTTGCTCGCCACCCATTCGAAAGATTTCAATTCAGCATCATGCAAGCAGACACTGAATACGTCGTCGGCTTCACGCCGGCAATGACGAGCCACCTGATTGCGCTGCTCGGCTATCGTTTGTGAGTCCAACACTTCGTGCTCGAGGGCTTCTTTAAACGCCGCAGTGAGTTCTGTATCGAGTGCCCGCAACACCGGCTCGCTACATATAGCAAGCTCCAGTCTGGTGTGCGGTACCCCTGTGCAATCAACCCCGGTGTAAACCTGTTCGGCGTTCACCTGGCTAAATTGCAGCAGCGACAACAGGAAAATCTGTATTCGACAAAATTTTTTCACAAATCAATCCTTGAAACTCCGGTAATCAGCGAGGAAATACCGCTCTGCTTTACAGTCCAAAGTGCAGATACCCGCTTTTTTTTTGATGCCATGATTTCGGCAGAGATCCGGCAAAGTAAAGTCGGCAGGACCGGTATTTGTGTTTTTGCCTGTCAAAATGGACCAATTAAGCGTTTTACCTTGAAAATCAGCACTTATTCGCCTATATTCCGCAGCGCTAGCAAGCCGCCGCCTCACCGGTTAGTTGATAAAGCAACCACATGTATTGCTTTTATTCAGCGAAGACATTTACCCCGGATATCGCAGACTGCTGTCGACAGCGAATTTCTCGCATGGTCAGACACTTACACTGTCGAATTCGTGGCATCCAACCGATGCAGAGCAGCGCACACGAAATCGATTCGCCCTGTCGCGTCACCTTAGGATTGGCGACGCGCCTTTTCAGAGCCCCCGGCCTGCGCCACACGCGCACTGGTGTTGTCACCGGTGCTTTTTATTTTTGAGAAAAGACATGACTGACTTAACGCTTTACAGAAACATAGGGATATTCGCCCACGTTGACGCGGGTAAAACCACCACGACAGAGCGCATACTGAAGCTGACCGGAAAGATTCACAAGATCGGCGAAGTACACGATGGTGCGGCGACCACAGACTTCATGGACCAGGAGCAGGAGCGCGGCATCACAATTCAGTCTGCAGCCACTACCTGTTTCTGGAACGATCACCGACTGAATATTATTGATACACCGGGCCACGTTGACTTCACCATTGAAGTTTATCGTTCCCTGAAAGTACTCGATGGCGGTGTTGGTGTTTTCTGTGGCTCCGGCGGCGTTGAGCCACAATCAGAAACCAACTGGCGCTATGCAAACGAATCAGGTGTTGCACGTATTATTTACGTCAACAAACTCGACCGCATGGGTGCCGACTTCTACCGCGTAAGCAAACAGGTAGAAGACGTACTGGGTGCCGTGCCACTGATCATGACACTGCCTATCGGTATTGAAGATGACTTCACCGGTGTGGTGGATCTGCTTACACGTAAAGCATGGATCTGGGATGATTCAGGTGATCCGATGAAGTACGAAATCGTCGATCCACCCGCTGACATGGCAGACAAAGTTGAAGAGTATCGCGAGAAGCTGATCGAGACTGCTCTTGAGCAGGACGACGATGCCATGGAAAAGTATCTCGAAGGTGAAGAGCCCGACCTTGAAACCGTAAAAAAATGCATTCGTCGTGGCACTATTGATCTGGCGTTTTTCCCGACTTTCTGCGGCAGTTCATTCAAAAACAAAGGCGTGCAGAACGTCCTCGATGCAGTTGTCGACTACCTGCCCAACCCGACTGAAGTTAAGCCTCAGCCGGAAGTTGATCTTGAAGGTAACGAAACCGGTGAGTTCGCCATTGTTGATCCGGAAGGACCTCTGCGTGCACTGGCATTCAAAATTATGGATGACCGCTACGGCGCACTGACCTTTACCCGTATTTACACAGGCACACTGTCTAAAGGCACCAACGTCCTGAATACCTATACCGGAAAAACAGAACGTATTGGTCGAATTGTGGAAATGCACGCAGACTCGCGAGAAGAACTAGACAGCGCACAAGCAGGTGATATTGTCGCGATCGTCGGTATGAAAAACGTACAGACCGGTCATACACTGGCCGACGTTAAGAACCCGGCAACACTTGAACCGATGGTATTCCCGGATCCGGTTATCTCTATCGCTATCTCACCGAAAGACAAAGGTGGTTCCGAGAAGATGGGTCTGGCACTCAGCAAAATGGTTCAGGAAGATCCTTCCTTCCACGTTGAAACAGACGAAGAGAGCGGCGAGACAATCATCAAAGGTATGGGTGAACTGCACCTCGATATCAAAGTCGACATCCTCAAGCGTACGCACGCGGTTGATGTAGAAGTCGGTAAGCCGCAGGTTGCCTATCGCGAAACCATCACACAGCGTGTTGAAGATTCCTACACGCACAAGAAGCAGACCGGTGGTTCCGGTCAGTTTGCGAAGATCGACTTTGTTATTGAGCCGGCAGAAGTTGGCACCGGCTTTACCTTCGAATCCAAAGTAACCGGCGGTAACGTACCACGTGAATACTGGCCAGCTGTTGAAAAGGGCTTCAAGCAAAGCATTGAAAACGGTGTACTCGCAGGCTATCCATGTCTGGACTTCCAGGTCACTCTTATGGACGGCGCGTTCCACGCAGTTGACTCTTCAGCGGTAGCATTTGAAATCGCTTCAAGAGCAGCGTATCGCGAATCTATGCCGAAGGCAGGACCACAGCTGCTTGAGCCGATTATGAAGATTGACGTATTCACCCCGGAAGATCACGTTGGGGACGTCATCGGTGACCTCAATCGCCGCCGTGGCATGATTCAGGGTCAGGAAGCAGGCGTGACAGGCGTTCGCGTTAAAGCTGACGCACCATTGAGCGAAATGTTCGGCTACATCGGCGATCTGAGAACCATGACTTCCGGCCGTGGCCAGTTCTCCATGGAATTCTCCCACTATGCACCTTGCCCGAACAACGTCGCAGAGGTTGTGATTGCGCAGGCCGCGGAAATGAAAAAGGCCTCCTAGAAGTCTGATTCCGAACCGGGTAGCAT
Source organism: uncultured Granulosicoccaceae bacterium (assembly GCA_964550655.1). GTDB lineage: Bacteria > Pseudomonadota > Gammaproteobacteria > Granulosicoccales > Granulosicoccaceae. The sequence continues at coordinate 6,761 of CAZKAQ010000106.1, read as the reverse complement.
TTCTACTCGGTTCGCATTAAGGTTAGGTTCGCTTTTTTGTCATATCTTTACGTCACACTCGCAGGAATTACTTTATGAAAACCCTACTCGCTATTACTATCGCCCTCTTCGCCGGTACCCCGGCATTCGCCGCAGGTGATGCTGCAGCAGGCGAAGGCAAAGCCGGTGCCTGTATCGCATGCCACGGTATTGATGGCATCGCTACTTCACCAACTTTCCCTAATCTGGCAGGACAGAATGCGCCGTACATCGTAGCGCAGCTGAAAGCCCTCAAATCAGGCGAGCGCAAAGGTGCTCAGTCAGCCATTATGGCAGCACAGGCAGCAAACCTGAGCGAACAGGACATGGAAGACCTCGCAGCCTACTTCAGCTCACTTGGTAAGTAATTTGGGTAAGTAATCCGGGTAATTAATCACCCTGGTGAATAAGCAGCACACCGACGCTGCTTATCTGTTTTATCGAAGCTCCGGCTATATGCCGGAGCTTTTTACTTTCAAGTCCCCTGAAATCACACGCGCTCTCACGTCCTTAAGAATAACTGTTTATGAAAGCTGTCTTCTTCGATCTGGACGGCACGCTTGTCGAGTCACTACCGGGACTAACCGAAGCACTGAATCGGACACTTGCAGATCTCAACAAAGAGCCGCTTGCTCCGTCTACCGTCAGAACTTACATTGGCAATGGCCTATGGATGTTGATCCGGCGTGCACTTTCAGAAACAGAGTTTTCAGATAAACAAGTCACTGAACTGCAAAGCCGGTTTATGCAACACTACAAAAATACCTGGCGCGCCGGTACCGTTCCCTTTGATGGCATAAAAGATCTGATTGTCGATCTCTCACAAACAGGATTCACACTCGGGGTTTTATCTAACAAAACTCATCACTTTACTGTCGCAATAACAGAGGATCTGTTCGGACAAAGACTTATCCCGCACATTTGTGGTCAAAAGGACAATGTAGCGAAGAAGCCAGACCCGGCTTCTCTTATTCAGCTCTGCGAACAGGCACAGGTAACACCGGCAGACACGGTTCTGGTCGGTGACTCAACAGTTGATCTGGAAACTGCAATCAATGCGAAGACCAAAGCGATCGGCGTTACCTGGGGATACCATAATGCTGCAGCCCTTGAAAAATATAAGCTCCCTCTGGCGACTACGGTTGATGAACTTCGATCATTACTATTGTCGGGGTGACACTTGCGAGAGTATCTTTAACACCGCACAGGCAGCACCAAAACCATTGTCAATATTAACCACCACAACACCTGGTGCACAGGAAGACAACGCGCTGTTTAGTGCTACATGACCACCATCAGAGACGCCATAACCAGTCGACCCGGGTACGGCTATAACAAGCCCCGGAACTAACCCTGCCAATACTGAAAATAGCGCACCTTCCATTCCGGCAACGGCAATAATTACCGGGGCTTGCGATAACACGGGAAGCTTTTCAGTCAGGCGCCACAATCCGGCAACACCACAGTCATGCAGTACTTCTACTTCAAGACCATTAAACAACAATGTACGTCTCGCCTCTTCAGCAACAGGTACATCAGAGGTACCAGCGGTCACAATAACGCATTTGGAGTTAGCCGGCGGCGCTATCCCGTTGTCTACAAATGCAGTAGCTGAAATTGCATGCCAATCAATATTTTCGTGTTCAGCAAAAAGAGACTCTGCAGTTTCTGCTGCGAGACGAGTGAGTAGTAGTGACTGCTTTTTCTGCTGCGCCGTAGCAACGATATCTGCGACCTGAGACATGCTTTTGTTACTACAAAGCACAGCCTCGGCAATGCCGGTGCGCTCGGAACGCCGCCAGTCAAAGTTAAATTCGTCTGCCATCTGCGCGGTCGCTATCTGTGGTTAAAAATGCACTACCCATTTTATATGGTTCAATTCCAGCCAGCTGGCGATTGAAATCCTGACATAGTTTTTCAACCAGCTTTTCAATCACACGACGACGCGTATCGCTTTTAAACACACTGCAATCGGCAGGTAGCTGCACGACAACACCCTCACTGACAATACGACAGCGTATATCTCCTTCTCCAAGATGCTCAGTCAGTTGACGCTCCATGCGATGCACAAAACCAAGCTGCCCCGCATTTATTTTTATTCCGGTCTCTATTCGACTGGACAGACAAGGCTGCGCCGGTAACTGCGATAACTTACCAAGGCCGAACCGTAAAGCCAGGCTTCTGATTGTATTCTTATCGATACCGGCTTCAACATACGGCTGCCATACGCTCCTCTCCTCAGCTGCCTTGAGACCTGGCCTGAAATCACCAAGATCATCTGTATTAGTGCCGGTTGCAATACTAAAGTCACCTTCAAGCCGGGCCACTATGCTGTCGAACAAGCTGCTCTTACAGTAGTAACAGCGATTGACCGGGTTGGAAACGTAACGAGCATCGTTGAATTCACCTGCATCAATTTGCATCAACTGCCAGTTGTACTGCGATGCAAGATCACGGCAGCGTGCTGTCGCCTCAGCCGGTACTGCAGCAGATACCGCGTGTACTGCAATGGTAGGCGCACTTCGCACGGCAGCTGCAATCCGCATCAGGGTGAGACTATCTATACCGCCACTGAGTGCGATGTACAACGCCCCTTGCCGATGCTCGAGAATGTTTTCCAAAGCCTCTTTGTTCATTTGTTCTCTTTGGTATTTTTACTACCATTTGCATGCAAGGCACTATCACAAACAGCACTTGCAAGCTGCCGACGTTCAACAAGTGTCTTTGCCGAGGCGAGATCATCGCTTGATGCCTTGGCAGTGACAACTGCTGCAGGCCGATCAACCAGCTTAACACGAGCGTTTTCTGTAATTTCCTCAGCGCGATTCAAAACAAAGCGAGAAACAGTGCTATATCTGATTCCTATAGTCGAGGTAACTGCAAAAGATCGATCAACCACGGCATTCATTTGACCCGTTGCCACCATAATACGAAAGCCTGTAGACACTCTGTTCTTTTTACCCAGCATGGTAAGACAGCTTACATCCAGAACTCCTTCTGCCGCACGTAACTCGTCTGCGGCCCAGGCTATTTCTTCGGCGGTCATATCATCAATTTCAAATGCAATTCGCACCACTTGATCTTCAAGCAGTTCGGAGCCATTTAACGTGGTAGAAAATGCTGCCATGCGCAGAATATTAGCGTGACCATCAAACGTTTTGCTGCCACAACCACTACCAACTGCAGTAAGTTTTAAAGCCGCACCGGAACCCGCTACACCTACGGGTGTTGCCTTAAGATACGACAGGATCGCCGCACCGGTAGGCGTTACGCGTTCACCACCGATACCATCATCGTGCCAGGAAAAATCTTTTAACAATGACAGTGTCGCCGGTGCAGGCACCGGTATTTCACCATGTGCAGTTTTCACAGTCCCACTGCCAAGTGGCAACGCACCAACGCGCCAAACGGCACAATCAAGCCGCGCAATAATTCCGGCTGCAGCAACAATATCAACCACCGAATCCCAGTCTGATACTTCGTGAAAGTGTATGGTGTCTATGGTTTTACCATGCACTTCACTCTCGGCACGGGCAAGTTCAGTAAAAATTCCGATGGCATGCTGAGCCACAAACTCGCTAATCGGTTTGCCGGTTAGAAACTCTTTTACAGCACCAAGAGTACGGGGTGGTTTTTCAGTCGTCTGCTGTTTGACACTGAAATACTTTGCCTGAAGTCCATTTGACAAACGATCTTCAAGTGTTGCCGACAAACCCTCAATACCAAGAGCGCTCAAATCACTGCTAAATTCTTTATAAAGATGCGGAAATCCACCGAACATAGCAGACGCAAACATATCACCTGCAATACCTCCAAGCGGTTCAAGATCAATACGTGCAATAGCCGGACTTTTATTCATAGACTGACGACTTTACTAGACAAAGGGCACAATGTAGGGGCCTTCCGGTATTACCGCGATATCATTATCCTTATGACGCTCGATACTTTCTCTGATTGAATCAGACAAATTGTCAACCGACTCAACTCCAGTTAATACAGATGAGTTATCACCAAGTTTTGGTGCAAACAGTTTAATCCTGCCAATGCGCATAGGCTTTAGCTGCATTTCTGTTTGCCACTCATCGACATCTGCCAGTGATTTCTCTGTTATGGAATCGAGAAAGCCATCAGGGCCCAGTTCTACCAGGCGTTTCTGTGCTTCGCAGAATTCATCGGAGCCATAGCCCTCGGAACATTCCGATACAATTATCAGGTCACCACCGTCTTCGAGAATACCTAATGGCGTCACCATACCCTTGACAGTTTGATAGTAAGTCTTGTCAAGTGGATAACCAGCGGAAGAAGTCACTATAGTTTTAAACTTTCTACCAACAGACATCTCACAGCTGCCACGGGCAAACTCCACCGCTTGCAGATGGCTTTCTATCACTTCACCGAAAGTCGCATGCACCAGATTGCGATGTTCATCCAGCACCGTATTAAGACTCAGTACCGGACCACGTAACATGCGCACAATTTCCAATTGCGTATCGTGCAACGGGTTGCCATCCAGCACGCAGGATGTTGCCAAAGGATGCTCCATGAATCGTGCACTGTGAAAGGTACGAATGGTTTCATGGTGCGCAATACCGGGGGCTATCACCTTACGTCCACCCGAGTAGCCTGCCATAAAATGCGGCTCGACCAATCCGCTGGCAATTTTTATATCTGCTTCGACAAAGATTCTGTTCAAGCCAACCGGTACTGCATGTTTTTCAGTCACACCGAGATGTACACAGCTGTCTTCATCACGGGCATAGTGATTGACTACCCGTACATTTTGTTGCACCCAGGGATCACCGAGTAACTCCTCAAGTTCCTCATCAAGGTTCGGACGATGCAAGCCGGTAGCAACCAGCACGGTGATGCCGGTCGCCGGAATACCCGCGTCAGTTAACCGCCTGATAATAGTTTGCAGGAAAACGCCATTAGGTACCGGACGCGTAATATCACAAATTAATATGCAGGCGGTTTTCGCACCTTGTGCGAGCGTCGCCAGGTTGTCGGTGCCTGTCGGGTTATCCAGTGCGTCGCGGACTATAGTCGCAGCCGGTCGACTGGCATCCATCGCCGGCTTTCGCAACACCGTAGCGTTAGCCTGTGCAGGCAGATCAACCTCGATACCTGCCCGTCCAAACGCGAGTTCAATTTTCACTAACACACCTCGATTTCAGAACAATGTTGTTTGTTTTGCCACAGGTGTTGAATAGTTGACAAAATCGTTTAAATACCTGCACACAGACCTGTAAAACCACCCTGATCACCCATAGACTGTACTTATTCCCATACATCTAAAATCAGAGAATGACCCAACAAGCACAAACGCCGGACACGCAAACCGTCACATCAGTAAAGCACTGGAATGACAAACTGTTTTCGTTTCGGGTGACCCGGCCGGAAAGTCTTCGTTTCCGATCCGGTGAGTTTACAATGATCGGCCTGCCTGATGACACCTCAAAACCGCTCAAGCGTGCCTACTCGATCGCCAGTCCTTCATGGGATGACGAACTCGAGTTTTACTCAATCAAGGTGCAGGATGGTCCGCTGACCTCAAAACTGCAGAACATCCAGATCGGTGATCAAATCATCGTTCAACAAAAACCGGTGGGTACACTGGTGCTCGACGCATTGTTGCCGGGCAAACGCTTGTATTTGTTTGCAACAGGCACCGGCGTGGCTCCGTTCGCCTCACTGATACGTGATCCGGACCTGTATGACCGCTTTGACGAAATAGTACTGACCCACACCTGCAGACAGGTGGAAGAACTGCGCTACAGTCAGGAACTGATAAAAAGCCTGCCCGATGATCCTCTGATTGGCGAACTTGCATCCAGGGTGCACTACTACCCGTCTATCACCCAGGAAGAATTCACACCGCAGGGTCGCATCACGCAACTGATACAAAGCGGACAACTATTCGATGACATCGGCGTCGGGCCACTGAACCCGGAAACAGATCGTGTCATGATCTGTGGTTCGATGGGCCTGAACAAAGACATGAAGGCGATCTGTGAGCAGTTTGGCCTGACAGAAGGCTCAAATAGCCGCCCCGGCACCTTCGTCATGGAAAAGGCATTTGTTGACTGACAGGCTATACTTTCGGGTGGAACTTACAAAACAGGGTAATGTCTGATTCGCCAGCTTTACCCCTGACATTGAGAGGACACCCCATGAAAAGACGCCAGTTTCTGGCTCGTACCACACTAGCGTCGGCCACTTTAATGCTGGCCGCCTCACCGACACGGGCCGAGGGCAGCAAGCCGATAGAATTCACTCCTGAGGCCTATCACGAGGCCATTGAAAGTGGCGAACCATTCCTGCTTGATTTTTCTGCCGTCTGGTGACCCGTCTGTCGATCTCAAGAGCGCACCGTGAGTGCACTCATCGATGCAAATCCGGCCTACCAGGTCGTAAAGGTAATGAAAGTTGACTGGGACACGTTCCGGAGCCATCAGATCACCAAAGATCTGCGTGTCAGAAGACAATCTACACTGGTTATCTTCAATGACGGGGCTGAAATTGATCGGCTGATCGCACAGACAAGTGCACAAGCCATTGAACAACTATTTACCAAAGCCCTCGCAGGATGATTACGTATACAATCAATAGCTAATCAATAACCGATACAAAGACGGCATCGCACTGATGCCGTTTTTTTTGCCCGTTATATTAGATTAGTAACAAGGCTTTAGGAGGCAGGCATCTCGTCATGCTCCGGCACCCGATCAGTAACCTCAAACCAG
>CAZKAQ010000105.1:0-13563 GCA_964550655.1 uncultured Granulosicoccaceae bacterium | reverse complement strand
GTTTATAGGCAGAAACTAAAATTAGTCGGTCGCCTTGTGAATAATGCAGGTTAGTAAGTTAACTTTTTAGCAGCAACTTTCACGCACGGCGTTCAAAAAACTCTTGAATGCGGGAGGTCAATATCAGCTTATTCTGGTCGCATATGCGGAAACAGGATCACATCACGAATCGATGCAGCACCGGTAAACATCATCACCAGTCTGTCTATACCTATGCCCTCGCCGGCAGTTGGCGGCAAGCCGATTTCAAGTGCACGGATATAGTCGTGATCGTAATGCATGGCTTCGTCATCACCGGCAGCGAGGTTTTCAACCTGCTGACGGAATCGGTCCGCCTGATCTTCAGGATCATTAAGCTCTGAAAAACCGTTGGCAATCTCACGCCCACCAACAAAAAACTCAAAGCGGTCAGTGACCTCGGGGTTTTCATCGTTACGACGTGCCAGCGGAGACACCTCTGCGGGATAAGCTGTAATAAAGGTCGGATCAAGCAGTCGGTGTTCAACCGTAGATTCAAACAATTCAGTCTGCATTTTACCAACCCCCCAGCCTGCGTCTACTTTTATGCCTTTACTTTCGAGAACTATCTTTAGTACGTCAGCCTTAAGTAAATCGTCAGCGTAGATGTCAGTGTTAAACCTGCTTATTGATTCCACCATGGTTAGTCGATCAAAGGGTTTGCTGAAGTCGTATTCGTCTTCAGAATCCGGCGCTTTAATTTTAGTACTACCCATTACGTTTTCTGCAATCTCACGCAACAGCACTTCGGTGAGATCCATCAGGTCGGTGTAGGTGGCGTACGCCTGATAGAACTCAAGCATGGTAAATTCAGGATTGTGTCTGGTCGATAGTCCTTCGTTTCGAAAGTTTCTGTTTATCTCAAACACCCGGTCGAAGCCACCTACGACCAGTCGCTTTAAATACAGCTCCGGTGCTATTCGCAGATAAAGCTCCATATTAAGTGCGTTATGATGCGTGACAAACGGCTTTGCGGTTGCACCACCTGGAATCACCTGCATCATCGGTGTTTCTACTTCCATATAGTTGCGATCTATAAAGAACTGCCTGATGTATTGTACGATTGCTGCACGCAATTTAAATGTCTCGCGTACTTCTTCGTTGGCAATCAAGTCAATATAGCGCTGTCTGTAGCGCTGCTCGGTATCAGTCATGCCATGGAATTTTTCAGGCAAAGGTCTGAGAGATTTGGTCAGTAGTCTGATGTTATCTGCCTTGATGGTAAGCTCCCCGACCTTGGTTTTAAACAACTTACCTTCCACCGCTACAATGTCACCGATATCAAAATTTTTGAAGTGCCCGTAGGCTTCTTCGCCGACAGTGGCAGTCTGTACAAACACCTGGATTTTAGCGCTTGTATCCTGCAGGTGAAAAAAAGTGTTTTTACCCATCACACGCTTTGTGATCATCCGACCTGCAATTGTTGCGGGCACTTTGGTATCCAGAAAGAATTCTTTATCACGCAAACCGTGTTCGTCTATGAGTTCAGCCGCTGTCTCCTGTGGCGTGAAGTCATTTGGAAATGCCGGGCCGCGCTGACGCAGCTCATTGAGCTTTTCGCGACGTTGTGCAATCAGTTTGTTTTCATCATCTGACATGGTAATACCGTGATTTGAGTTAGTGCTGCCTGATCCTGATTTTTACAGGGCAATATATGTTGCGTTATTGATTCGTTAAAAGGCCTGGTTACATTCCGCTTTTTAAACTGGCTTCAATAAATTGATCGAGATCACCGTCTAACACAGCCTGGGTGTTACCGGTTTCTACATTGGTACGCAGATCTTTGATACGCGACTGATCAAGTACATAAGAGCGAATCTGACTGCCCCAGCCTATATCGGATTTTGAATCTTCCAGTGCCTGCTGATCACCACGACGCTTTTGCATTTCAAGTTCATACAATTTGGCCTTGAGCTGCTTCATTGCCTGGTCTTTGTTCTTGTGCTGAGAGCGGTCATTCTGACATTGCACAACAACATTAGTTGGTGTGTGCGTTATTCGCACCGCTGATTCTGTCCGGTTGACGTGCTGGCCACCGGCACCGGAGGCGCGATAGACGTCGATTCGCAGATCTGCAGGGTTGATATCAATCTCAACGGAGTCATCCACTTCAGGGGCAACAAACACAGCGGCAAAAGAGGTGTGTCTGCGGTTACCTGAATCAAATGGTGATTTTCTGACCAAACGATGCACACCTGATTCGGTGCGCAGCCAGCCAAATGCATACTCGCCTGTAAAACGGATGGTGGCAGACTTTATTCCGGCCACATCACCGGGTGATGCCTCCATTAGTTCGGTTTTGAAACCGTGCGCCTCTCCCCAGCGAAGATACATGCGCAGTAACATTTCGGCCCAATCCTGCGCTTCAGTGCCACCGGAGCCGGACTGGATATCGACGAAGGCGTTATTGGCATCCTGCTCACCACTGAACATACGTCTGAATTCAAGCGTGGCTATCTGGGTTTCAAGCGATTCGAGATCCTGATTGACGGAGTTGAGGGTGTCTTCGTCGCCCTCTTCCTGCGCCATTTCAACCAGCTCAGCGCAGTCATTCAGGCCATTAGTTAGATTGCTGAGCAGCTCCACTACCGATTCAAGAGCGACTCGTTCCTTGCCCAGCTTCTGGGCACGCTCCGGCTCATTCCAGACTTCCGGGTCTTCGAGTTCGCGCATGACCTCATCAAGCCGTTCGCTTTTGGTTTCGAAGTCAAAGATACCCCCTCAGCGCATTGCCACGCTCGCGAAGGTCTTCAATTTTATTGACTGTCGGATTAATTTCCATGGACAACAGATCTGGCATTCGTTCAACAGCTGGAAGTCTACACTACCGGAAGGTTTATCGCGCTTTTGATTTGGATGGCGTGTCCGCTTTTTTAAACGTCGCATAACAAATATTGAAGCGCCACCCGGTGGATAGTGTGCCTGCTTCAGTCGCGGTGTATTCGAAGGCTGCTTGCATGATAGAAAGATAGGCACGTATTCGCGCAAACGGACGGTACGTACACCGCCAATCTGGAAACGCCTATTGCTGCTATCTGCAAGCGGAAACCCACACCACTACTTTTCTCTGGACTCTCGTACAGCATCAACAATATCCTTTTTGCTCACTTTACTTCGCATACCTTTAACGTCAAACGGTGACTTCCTTTCACGTTTTGACTTAACGGAGAAAACAGTGCCATCTTTTCTTTTGATAAGTACTTCTTCACTCTGAGCCTGATCTAGAAGTTCTGCCAGCTTTTGGCGGGCTTCTGAGTATGAATAAACTTTCATGATTGTTCCAATATTTGTATATTCATAGACCGAGCAACATCATTCAATTTCTGATCTAATGAAAGTATGGAGCATGATGAAGACAACGCACATTGAATAAAATATGCATCATACGCATATATATTATTATCGTTGGCAATTGATAACGCTTTTGGGATATCAACCTTTACTAGTTTGACCGGAATTTTTTGAGTTATGCTGAAAATAGAAACCGCATCCGCCCTGTCTATTTTCTTGCGCTTAACCATTGCTGAGATAGCGTTTCCTATTTCATAAGGCAGAATCTCAGGAGCATATATATCGCAGCCCTGAGTTAAGGCAACAATCTCACCTTTACTTTCCTCTTCCAGCGCAACCGAAAGGAATATATTGGTGTCTGCAATGATTTTCATTGTCATTATTGTACAATTGTACAACAGAAAAATCAAGTACCAGGTCTCGACCTCGTGCCTTTTTTTACAGCCAACAGTAGCTTAAATCGGCTCCAGATAATCTATCAGCAACTGCAGGGAAGTCGTGTTTTTGTAGTGATTAACATCAAGCCGGTAGACGACACGCCAGCGTTCACTTCGTGTGCAATCGATCTGACGGTTAAACGCAATGGCTGGTAGTTTACTTCTGCCATTGCTGCGACGAATCAACATTTTGCTGTGATTGTTACCGACGATACGCACCGACTCTATACAAAAAATATCATCGAATGTGGGTGCTTCGAAGGATTGCCCCCAGGGTTGCAAAAATTGCATGAGCTCGGCATTTTCCAAACAGAGCTCTTTGTCATCGAGCTCGCCGTCGGTCAGCCACTCGCGCTGCGGGGACGTGCCACCGAGCCTTTGTGAAACACATTCAATGAAGGCATCTGTGAAAGCTGGCAGATCAGATTCGGCGAGTGACGCACCGGCAGCCATGGCATGGCCGCCAAACTTTTTTAAAATACCCGGCGACGATGCAACTATATCCATCAGTGTATCGCGAATATGGACATCTGCAATTGAACGTCCCGAGCCCTTCAGCGTGCCATCTGTTGAACGCGCAAATGCGAACACCGGTCGATGGCAGCGTTCTTTTATTCTACCGGCCACAATACCGATCACACCTTCATGCCATTGCGGCTCGTACAAGACAAGCGCCGGTGGAAGGTCACCGCTGAGTTGCAGTTGTTCTATCTGCGATTCAGCCTCTGCATTCATACCCGCCTGAATTGATCGACGCTGGCTGTTGATTTGCTGTAGCTCGGAAGCCAGAGCAACAGCCGAATTTTTATCTTCCGCCAGCAGACACTCAATGCCGACGGTCATGTCTGCCAGTCGTCCGGCGGCATTTAATCTGGGTGCGATAAAAAAACCGAGATCCTGAGTCATACATCGGGATTGTTGGCGCCCCGCCACCTCAAACAACGCTCTGATCCCGGGGCGTGTGGCGTCTGCGCGTATTCTTTTAACACCCTGATCAACAAGTATTCGATTGGTCTTATCAAGTGGCACCACATCGGCAACCGTACCGAGCGCTACCAGATCAAGATAAGTTGCCATATTGGGCACCGGACGATTGTGTTTTTCAAACCATTTAAGTTTTTGCAGACGTCTGCACAAGCCGGTCATAACGTAGAAAATAACACCGACACCGCAAACGTTTTTTGCCGTAAAACCACAGTCAAGCCGATTCGGGTTAACGATCGCATGCGCTTCGGGTAAAACTTCAGGCGGCAGATGATGATCAGTAACGACTACCGTCACGCCCGCCTCTACGGCTTTGGCAACACCGTCATTGGAGGCAATTCCGTTGTCTACGGTTAGTATCAGATCCGGTTTTTGCTCCAGTGCAACAGCGACAATTTCAGCTGACAAACCATAGCCATATTCAAATCGGTTGGGTACAAGATACTGACAATTGATGCCGCACGCTCTTAGTACATGCACTGCCAGTGCTGTACTGGTCGCACCATCTGCATCATAGTCTCCAACAATAAGAATTAACTGATTGTTTAACACTGCATCAGCAAGTAAGCCGACGGCTTTGTCAAAATCTGCCATTGCATCCGGCGCTGGCAGATCTCTGCTTTTTAGCAGTATTTCATCACTGTTTTGTAAACCGCGTGCCGCCAGTACCCGTCCCGCAAGTGGTTTGTCATGCAGTGTGCCTGCGATCTGCCGGTCGAATTCACGACGCTTTACTGTATCACCCGACACAGTCAGTTCCGTTGCCGTGCAGTGTGCGGTGAGGTCTTGACGCTTACATCAGTAAGCAATTCATTCTCTGGTAAAAAAGCTGCCAGTGGTTGAGGCTTATAAAACAGTCTGCGCAGAAGTTGCCGTTTAACTGAAGCACGAACTCTAAAAAGACGACTATCACCACACCAGATGACTATCTCTGAGAGGTCGGACGTTTTTAATCTGTTCCATAGTTGATTGCAAATTGCCTCATCGAACCACTGCAGACTGTTGTCATGATCATCTGCTGATGATTTTGCATGAGTAAATTTATCGATCACAATCAGTGCGGGCCGGCCCGTCAGGCTGGACGTATCAGAACTTATTGGCAGCTCACGACATTCAACACCACTGAATTCGCATACACTCTGTGTATAGAAGTTATCACTGTAGACAGAGAATTTCTCTACACCTGCGGTGGAATCCGGACTACCCTCACCCCATAACCACAAGGTGTTTACCGGCAATTTATTGTTCTGTTGTCGTGCTGTATTTACCGGATGTTCAAACAATAACATTTCGATTTCCGCAAGCTTGCTACGCCACTGCCTTGCATCTGCGCCATCGGGTCGGCAGCGGGCAACATCACGACCTATCGCAGCGCTGATCGGGGTGCAGGTTACCTGCGGCATGTTTTTAAAATGACAATACCACCGCTGCGGATCTTTGCTCTCGAAGTGAAGTCCATCATCGGCAAAATGATTGTTCAGCGTCTGTTGCAGCTGGTCGCACTCATCCTGTGTTAAATCGAGTTCAAGCGGATTACCCAGCGTCGCGTTGTTCATATCTATCTGTTGAAATGCAGGATCTGCGCGCAGTACGTTCACTGCTTTCTTATCTCGATTGGCTGTAACTGGAAAGTCTTTCAGATAAGTCAGGTGCGCCGCACAGCTGGCACCAGCCGCAGGCAACAAACAGCCCGCAACCAGCGACTCAACAGACGGCTCTTCATTGTCTGGAAAACCAATTTGTTCCGCAAAGCCAAGTAAACGGCAAATAGCGGCGGATACCTTTGTGTTTGCTTCACGCGCGCCGGACAGTAGTCCCGGAACCAACACCAGACAACCATCTGTGGCAATGGCCTGACTATGCCTGCCTGCGGTCATATGACAAGCAGTTGGCTGGTGGCAGCAGTGCTGCGGAATTGAAAGCTCACTCGAAAGACCTGGTTTGAATCCCGGCTATTATCGCTAATTTCCAACCGCCATGTGTATGTATTCAGCGTGAATCGCAAGTCTTTATGTTTGTCTTAACAATAGCGCTTCTGGAGGGTCTGGCTACCAGGCTTGCGAGTGTTAGATAGATCAGTCGGATTGATCAACCCAGATCAATCCTTCAGTATTAAAACCCGACGCCTGTACTTTTTGCAGAAACTTTTCTTTGTCAGCTTCACTGACTTCGGGCGTTCGCGACAAAAACCAGAGATTGCGCCGATTACCGCCTGCTATGTACACCTGCTCGTAGTCATCCAGTTCAAAAATTACATACGACGCATAGAACGGTCCGAAAAAAGACACCAGCAAGTGCCCGGTTTGCGGGTCAGATTTGAACTTCGCCCGACCAGTAATTTGCTTCCACTCATCGTCTGCCTTCTTGTAACCACGATTCTTTACCACCACAAAACCGTCTTCCCCGGCGCTGTATTCGGCACTGACCTGCTGCAGACCACGTTCGAAACGATGATCAAGTCTGGCAATTTCATACCACTTACCATAGTACTGCTGCAGATCAAAATCCCGGATCGGCTCAATACCTTTTGGTAAGCCGGTACAGCCGAACAGGAAACCAACAAAAAGAAACAGTGTTATATTGCGCAATTGAAATCTCGGTGGATAAAACAACGTAACATCCAATCTAAAAGGTTCAGGTAAAAATAAATCACTACAATCAGGAAATTTAAGTCACCGTTATTGTACGCTTAAATGCGTTTCGATTTCGATGCGAAACAATTCGCCGTTTGATTCACACCCTGAATACAAATCAATTGCTATAACCAAAAATTAGTGCAATCAAACTACTAGCCTCAATCGTGTAATGAGATACCGTGTGGCGCTCCGCATAAGGGCCTCACAACAATATCCAGACTCTTGGTACAATGGAAAATTGCGCAATGAACAACAATATGCAATCCATTGAAAATACCCGAATACTACTAATCGAAGATCATAAAGATCTGGCAGAGACTGTAGTGGATTTTCTCGAAACCATGGGCTGCATCGTCGACTACGCAGCAGACGGACTTTCCGGTCTGCATTTGGCACGCACGCAAAGGTTCGACATTATTCTTATCGATGTCATGCTACCTGGTATCAATGGTCTGGAGCTTTCACGCAAGCTGCGCGAGCAATACAACTCAAGCGTTCCGATTCTCATGATTACAGCGCGGGATGAACTGAACGACAAACTGGCAGGCTTTGAGGCAGGCGCTGATGACTACCTGGTGAAACCGTTCGAGTTGCCGGAACTGGTGGCCCGCATTAACTCCCTGATCCGCAGGACACGCGGCCAGCTCACTTCCGAAGTTCTGAGCGTTGGCGACCTCGAACTCAATCCATCCACCCTGGTCGCCACACGCGAAGGCAAACAGCTGACCCTGACTCCGGCCGGATTTCAGATTCTTGCTCTGCTGATGAAAAACGCACCGAATGTCGTGCCACGAGAAGATATTGAAAATGAACTCTGGGGCGACGAACCACCGGCCAGCGACACCTTGCGCAGCCAGATCTACAAGCTCAGAAAACAAGTCGACAAGCCATTCGAGAAAGCCCTGATATATACCGCACAGGGCTCGGGTTATCGTTTGCTGGTCGATGAGGCGACTTTAAAATAGCGCCTTCGCACTACTTCGTGAACTTCACTCCATCAATTTACAAACGACGTTAACACTTAAAAAAAGGAACCAAAAATCCTCCCACTTAAGTTGTTCGTCGTTGTTTTGTCTGCAAAACGACATATCCGCGACAAGTTTCATTGCTGATTCGGTTTCGATATTTTCTCTCTCACAGTGTGCATCAATATCACCCGACATCACTAAATCGATGATATTGCAGTCATAATTACAGTTACAGCGATTTATTCAATGGTACATAAATGGTACAAAGTAATTGAAATACTTGCAGATTTTGGCGAACTTCATTGTCCAATCAGGACAATAATGGTACGTTTCAAGGGCACTTTTTCCGGGCTTGCCGGGTAGAATTAACGAGCGACCAACAAATCCGCAGAGCAAACCAAAACCTGCTACAAAACCAGTCGATTCAACGAGAGGAAATTTAGTATGAAAATACAAACACCCAAAGCACTACGCAACCTGGCAGTTGCGTGTTGCGTCAGCCTGTTGTCTGCAACAGGTATCGCACAGGCTAAAGACAGCAGCGAACCGATAGTTATACCCATCCACAACTGGTCAAGTCAGATAGTCATGGCGTATGTGATCGGCGGAATGTTCGAGAAAATGGGCAACAACGTCGAGTATGTGCCAGCCGATACCCAGGCAGTTTACGAGTCAATCCGCAACGGAGATGTAACTATCTCGCACGAAGTCTGGCAATCCACCTTTGGTAAATCTTTCTACAATGCTATGGCCAAAGGCGGTGTGATCGACGCAGGTACCCACGCTGCAACCACTCTGGAAGAAATGGGTGTACCAAACTGGGTTATTGAACAAGACCTGTGCCCCGGTCTTCCCAACTGGGAAGCACTGAAAGATTGCCACGAAAACTTCACTACAGCAGACTCTGACGGCAAAGGCCGCTGGCTTGAAGGACCGCAAAGCTGGCACGGTAACCTGATGCCGGAACGCCTCGAAGCACTGGGCCTTGCCGATAAGTGGACTGTCAAGTTTGCCGGTGGTGCGGATGCACTTTGGACCGAACTGGAATCTGCCAAAAAAGAAGGTCGCGGAACCGTTGTGTTCAACTGGACTCCCAACTTCACTGACGCTGACGGTTTTACTTTCATCGAGTTTCCTCCATATGAAGAGGGATGCCGTATAGAAGACGGTGGTGATGGCAAATGTGGTTCACCCAAAGGCTGGCTCAAGAAAGCTGCCAACTATAAGTTTCCTCGCACACACCCGGCTGCATACACTGCTTTCAGCAAACTATCATTCACTACCCAGCAAATTGGTGAGATGGCAGCACTGGTTGATACTGACAAGCTTGACCACAAAGACGCCGCTGCACAGTGGCTGAAAGACAACGAAGCTGTCTGGACGGCCTGGACCAAGTAAAGCAGCTTTTAGTCACGTACCTTTTTATAAAAACAGGGTACATAAAACAGCCCTTCTGTCATTCCCCAGCGAATCAGAGGGGCTTTTTTTTACACTGCAAAACTGATGTCGTGAAATAGGCAACTGATCCCATCGTCATGTGACGGCACCCTCTAACAATAAGAATTCTTATGGCTTCTGAATCTTCCAGCTCAACCGAGCCCGTCATCCGCTGCGAATCGGTTTATAAGGTCTTTGGTAAAAATGCCAGACGCATGATGAAGGAACATGGCGGTGTGGTTGAGCCGGATAAGTTTCGTGAGGCAGATTGCATTGTCGGAGTCGACAACGCCACATTTCAGGTAGACAAGGGAGAGCTGCTGATCATCATGGGCTTGTCCGGTTCCGGTAAGTCAACGCTGCTGCGTTGTATATCACGCTTAACGGAACCGACAGCAGGCACCATTCACATTGAAGGTCAGGACATCACCTCGATGAGCAGCCGACAGCTGATCAAGCTGCGCCGCAGCAAGATGGGCATGGTGTTTCAAAGCTTCGCACTGTTGCCACACAAAACAGTGCTCGAAAATATCGCTTTTCCCCTGCAGATCAAAGGTGTGAGCACGAAAGAGAGCATTAAACGCGCGCAGGCCATGATTGATCTGGTCAGCTTGTCCGGCCGCGAGAATTATTTTCCGCGCGAGTTATCCGGCGGGCAACAGCAACGCGTCGGTATCGCAAGATCGCTCGCTATTGAACCGGACATCTGGTTCCTTGATGAACCATTCTCGGCACTTGACCCGCTAATCAGAAAAGAAATGCAGGATGAATTCCTGCGACTACAGGGTGTTCTTGGCAAGACTATTCTTTTTGTGACACACGACTTCGATGAAGCCCTGCGACTTGCAGATCGTATAGCGATTATGAAAGACGGCATTATCGAGCAGCTGGACACACCGGCTAACATTGTTCTGCAACCCGCCACAGAGTACGTTAGAAAATTCACACAGGAGGTGCCACGTGAGAAGATATTGAAAATAAAATCAGTGATGCAACCCTATGATGCGAGCCAGCAGGTCAATGATTTGCGTATATCGCAGGACGCCATCATCGAAACCGTTGCAGAGTCAGTGCTCAATTCTAGTCAACCGGTTACCGTGGTCGACAACAACGGAGAGCTGGTTGGATTAGTCAGTGGCACTAAAGTTGTAAAATTGCTGTTCGGCGGACACACAGCATCATGATACAAACACTGCGTACCTATAAGTCTCTCCAGTTTCTGTTACTGGTTGTTGTCTTTATGTTGTTGTATCACCTGATACCACATACGGAAGGTAACTGGTTATGGCGTTTGCCACCTTTGTTTAAAGAACTGCCCTCGTTGATCAACAGTTCAGTTGATTACGTCATGTTCGACTGGTGGCCGGTACAGGTGTGGGATGCTGATCTCGAAGAATACGAAGACAAAGCGATGATGCGCCAGGTAACGCGCTTTATCTCTGACAAAGTCAGGTTTCTTATTGAGCTGGTTCGTGAGCTGATTCTCGGCGGCCAGAAAACAATCGTCTACTTCACCGGATGGGACTGGGCCACAGAGAATGACTGGGCCAGATTGCCAGCCCTGCCATGGACTGTAGTCGCAGGTGGTGCTGCTATTCTGGGTTATGCATTAAGCGGTTTCCGTCTTGCGGTATTCGCGGGCCTTGCCTGTGTATACATTGCGGTGTTCGGCCAATGGGAACCTTCAATGCAAACTTTATCTTTTGTTTTGATCGCAGCACCCATTGCAGTACTTAGCGGTCTGTTCCTCGGCACATGGGCTTATAAAAGCAAAACCGTAGAAGCCATACTCAACCCACTGCTCAATGTCGCACAGATAGTGCCGCACTTCTCCTATCTTATTCCGGTTATGGTGTTCTTCGGAATCGGTGATCACGCCGGTGCTATCGCCACTATCATCTTTGCCACACCACCCATGGTCCGACTGACACTTCTGGGACTAAAGAAAGTACCTCCTGAAGTTACCGAGGCCGGTTTAATGTCCGGCTGCAGCAGCTGGCAGCTAATAATGCGTGTACTGATTCCCTCTGCCCGACGGGATATTCTGATTGGCGTGAATCAGGTCATCATGCAATGCCTTGCAATGGTGGTTATTGCCTCACTTATTGGCGCCAAAGGTCTCGGCAATGACCTTCTCATTGCGCTCAACCGGCTGCGCATAGGACTGGCAATTGAAATTGGCGTTTGTATAGTACTGATAGCAATCGTACTGGATCGTTTGTCTCTTGCCTGGGCAAACAAGCAAACCGACTACTATGCAGATCAGTCCTTCAAGGAAAAGCATAAATACTCACTGATATTTCTCGGTGTATTTATCGTCGGCGTGGTACTCGCTTACCTCGGACGGTTTGTATTCAAAGACGGGTTTAACTACCTCTATCTGATTCCACACAACAAGGGCATTACTACCGAACCATTCTGGCAGGCCGCTGTTGACTGGATGTGGGATACTTTTTTCTATAGCTTCAAAGGCTTTAACGAATGGCTTATTGTTGACGTACTGGCACCGATGAAAAAGGCATTTCTCAATATGCCGGTGGCAGCCACATTCACTCTTGCAATGGGTGCAGGCTTTATTGTTGGCGGCATACGCTCGGCGCTGATTGTTGGCGGGTTTTTACTTTGCATTGCACTTACCGAGTGGTGGGACAGAGCGTTGATTACCTCATACCTGGTAGCGACTGCGGCCATCATCGCAGGCACCATCGGTATGATTGCCGGAACTATTTGTGCACAGAACAAAACGGCATCAAAGTTAATTCTGGGGCTGTGCGACACGTTTCAAACGTTCCCGTCATTCATCTATCTGATCCCGGTGATGATGCTGTTCGGTGTCACAGATACATCGGTGCTTATTGCCATTGTCGTTTATTCGACTATCCCTGCGGCTCGCTACACTGTGGAAGGACTACGCAGCGTGCCCGATTCTCTGTTGGATGCAGGTGCGATGTCCGGTGTTAACCGCTTTCAGCGCTGGCGTTACATTGAGCTGCCGCTGTCTTTTCCGCACATGGCACTCGGTTTAAACCAAACGGTTGTGTTTGCACTTTCCATGGTAGTTATCGGGGCACTGATCGGTACAGACGATCTCGGCCAGCTGATACTTAAATCACTGTCTGATCGTGAAGGTGTAGGTAACGGGCTGATACTCGGTTTTTGTATTGCGTTTATCGGTCTTGCAGTCGATCAAATTTTGAGAACCTGGGCGAACCAGCGCAAGCAGGCACTTGGAATGGACTAACCATTTCAAACCTGCATCCCACACCGGATCCCTCTGCGGATCCATTGCGATTAAACGGTAGATAAAATGATTGGTGTCATATTCGAGGTCTGGCCTAAAGCCGAATACAAAGACGACTACCTGAAGCTTGCAGCGGAACTACGCAGCGTGCTTGAAAATATAGAAGGCTTCATATCTGTTGAGCGATTTCAGAGCCTCACAGATACTGAAAAACTTCTTTCACTATCTTTTTTTGAAAGCCACACAGCACTGGACACCTGGCGTCAGGTTGCGGAACATCGAATAGCGCAGAACATCGGCAGAAGCAGCTATTTCTCTGACTATCGATTGCGTGTTGTGCAAGTAGAACGCGACTACGGTATGAATGATCGACAACAGGCACCGGCAGATAGTCTGGCGGCACTCAATGAATAGTGTACTGTAACTTTCAAATCCTACAAATGAGTCGTCCGATCAAAGTGCTGCAGTTTTAGCCGAATTACCGGGTATTCTGGAGCTTAGCCTGCATTATTCATGAGGATTCGTCGCCCAGAGTCAATAGAGCTAAACAG
>CAZKAQ010000104.1:0-13852 GCA_964550655.1 uncultured Granulosicoccaceae bacterium | reverse complement strand
GACGCAAGAATAAAATTCACTGTGAAAACAAATCTCTGCGCGATATGCTCGCCATTTCATGAATTGTCCGGGCTACGGCATTAATACACTAATACACTGGATTAATGTGACCGAATCTTCCACCACCAACACAACGCCATTCATAAAGGCCGTGTTTACTATTATTCTGGCGATCTTTTTCTTCGATGTGCAGGGTGCTTTAATCAAACACCTGGGCGGGCGCTATCCGGTTGAACAGATTTCATTCTATCGCAACTTATTTGGCATACTGCCAAATCTGTTGTTACTGCTATTTTCTGCACAGTGGCACAGTAACGGCAGGTCACTGTCACCCGGACTATGGCGCCTGGCATTAGGCAGAGGTGTGCTGCTCGTGCTTGCACAGCTGACGTTTTATACCGCACTGGTGCACATGGAGCTTGCCACTGCGACAACACTTGCCTTTGCCGGGCCGTTGTTTATAACAACGCTTTCTGTACCTCTTCTCGGCCATAAGGTCGGATGGGTGCGAGGTTCCGCTGTGGTGATTGGTTTTATTGGTGTGGTGATGGTAATGCAGCCCGGTGGTGATGCGTTCACTCCGATCGCACTGTTACCGGTTGCGGCAGCGCTGTTTTATGCCTTAGTCAGTTTGTCTTCACGATACTTTGATGAGAGCGTACCGACAGCGTTAATCAGTATTTACGGATCAATCGGTGCAATGACTACGGCGTTAGTGCTGCTGATTTACAAGGGTGATCCTATCCTGCTGGATAATCTGCATGACTGGATGTTATTTGTTGTGATGGGCGGAGTCGGTGGCACAGCTGTGTTTCTTTTGATCTCTGCCTATCGTATGGCGGACCCGAGTAGTCTCTCACCGTTTGAATATTTTGGTATCCCGTTTTCTTTTATGCTCGGCTGGTTGTTCTTTAACGAAACTCCGTTTGATTCTTTGTTTCCCGGTGTCTTTTTTATAGTAGGTGCCGGTCTGCTGGTGGTCTGGCGTGAGCGGGCATTGCAAAAAACGCAGCCTGGTAACTCAACTGTAAGTGGCACTGAGCCTGATCAGTGATAAGCCGATGCATATAGACAAAACGCTGATGGTGCAGGGCACAACTTCCGATGCAGGTAAAAGTGTGCTGGTGGCAGGGCTATGCAGGTTGTTGCACAGGCGCGGTATTGCAGTTGCACCGTTTAAACCGCAAAACATGGCACTAAATAGTGCCGTAACAGTGGACGGAGGAGAAATAGGGCGCTCGCAGGCTTTACAGGCGGTAGCTTGTGGTCTGCAACCACATACCGATTTTAATCCGGTATTGTTAAAGCCTTCCAGTGATACAGGGGCGCAGGTCATTATCCACGGCAAAGCCATCGATGCGATGGAGGCACAGCAATTCCATGATTACAAAAAAGTCGCAATGGATGCTGTTTTGCAATCGCATGATCGACTGGCTGGTCAATATGAAAAAATTATTGTTGAAGGTGCAGGCAGCCCTGCGGAAATTAATTTGCGAGAAAACGATATTGCCAATATGGGTTTCGCCGAAGCGGTAGATTGTCCGGTGATACTCGTCGCAGATATCGACCGCGGCGGTGTGTTTGCTCATTTGGTTGGAACACTCGATCTGCTTTCAGCAAGTGAGCAGGCGCGTGTGACAGGCTTTGTCATTAATCGCTTCAGGGGTGATATTGCATTACTGCAGTCAGGACTTGACTGGCTTGAAGCGCGAACATCAAAGCCCGTGTTGGGTGTGCTTCCGTATCTGACTGACTTTTATCTTGATGCTGAAGATGCTATCTGTACTCAACAGTTTGACGGTGCAAAAAATAAAAAGATCACAATCGTGGTGCCGGTGTTGCCGCGTATTAGTAATCATACAGATTTTGATGCGCTGCGTTTGCATCCGCAAGTAGATTTGCAGTTTGTTTCGGTGCAACAGGTTTGTCCGCCGGCTGATTTAATTATTATTCCGGGTTCAAAGAATGTTCGTGCTGACTTGCAGCATCTTGTTGCCAGCGGCTGGCGCGAACAGTTACTGAAACATTTGCGCTACGGTGGCAAGTTGCTCGGTATCTGTGCGGGTTATCAAATGTTGGGACAGGTAATTCATGATCCGGACGGTATAGAAGATGTGGCCGGTAGTATTGAAGGGTTTGGTTTATTTGATCTGCAAACTGTACTTGAACCGGTCAAGCAGTTGCGTAACGTGAGTGGGAATTTTGTACATAAGTCATTTTCGGTTTCAGCTATTGATGGTTATGAGATTCACTGCGGCAGGACCACTCCTGTGAATGAATCGAAGTTAACAGATGCACAATACAAAACCTTGTTACGTTATACCATTAACGGTGAGTGCCATGATGATGGTGTAGTCAGTGACGATGATCAGATTGTCGGCACTTATCTGCACGGACTCTTTGATAATCCGCAGGCCGCTAACACGCTGTTGCGATGGGCGGGTTTGCAAACTGATCATCAGGTTGATCTGACTCTCATCAGAGAACAACAGCTAAATCGACTGGCTGATGCACTTGAGGCGCATCTTTTACCTTCTTTTGTTGAGGCGTTGACCGGCTGAAATCACTGCTGGATTGCGCCCGCGATTCAGAGTTTGTAGTATTCACCACAATGCCGGCAAAGGCTGAACCGCGCCAGCGCAACGTTAAAGCTGGTGTAAGTCGGCTACAATATCGTTGTTGGTTTTATTTAATTTGGAGATAACACAGCTAATGAAAAGACGTCAGTTTTTGACTCTTCCATTGTTCGCAGGTTTTGCCGCTTCCACGCTGGCAGAAGAAGCGTTGATGATGGAATATACTCGTGAGGCCTATGAACAGGCGCTCGCCAGCGGTGAACCGTTATTGCTTGATTTCGCCGCCACCTGGTGAAGCACTTGCCGAGCACAACAGCGCACCGTGCGTGCACTAATAGACGATAATCCTGCTTATAAGGCGGTGACATTAATGCTGGTAGACTGGGATCAACACAGGAAATCTGACATCGTATCTGAACTCGGTATCCGCAGACGTTCCACTCTCGTTATGTTTAAAGGCGGAGAAGAGATCGGCAGAGTGATAGCACAAACTTCTGCTGCTGCTATCGAACCATTGTTTGTCGATGCGTTAAGCTGATTAAACGCTGGAAAGCTACTGCGGGAACTTATTGATTTTAAATCGGAGTGCTGGCGTTCTGTCAGCATCGCGCACTCACGATACTTAGTGGCGCGTCGGATAAACCAGCGCGTCGATCTGCTCGTTAACGTAGAGTGAGGTCAAGTGAGTGTCCGGATTTGAAAATTGTCGAGATACACGTTTATGCAGTCCCGCTGCCGGTGGTCAACGGGCCTTATACAATGGCCAATGCCAGTATATACGCACTTGATTCAACACTGATTAAACTGGTAACAGATTCCGGGCTGACTGGCTGGGGTGAAACCTGTCCGCTCGGGCCGACTTATCAGCCGCATCATGCGCTTGGTGCGCGCGCTGCATTGCAACAAATGTCCGAAGGATTGATCGGTGCCAACCCGCTGTTAATCACACAGCTGCATCGTCAGATGAATAGTCTTTTAAGCGGCCACGCCTATGCAAAAGCGGCAATTGATATTGCTGCTCATGATATTACCGGAAAACACTTCAATGCAAGGGTGTGTGAACTACTGGGTGGTGCAGTTACAGACAAAGTACCTTCGTATTATGCAACCGGTGTTGGCATGCCGGATGATATAGCGCGCATTGCAGTTGAGAAGAAAAAACAGGGCTTCATGCGTTTGCAGGTAAAAGCAGGTGGCAGACCAATTGAACTGGATATTGAAACTGTGCGCAAGGTGTGGGAGGCCACCGGGCCGGACATCAAACTTGCAGTTGACGCTAACCGTGGCTGGACTACCAGAGATACGCTGCGCTTTACGAGGGAATGTACCGATATTCCGTTAATACTGGAACAACCCTGTAATACCCTGGATGAAATAACTTCCATCAGGTCGCAGTGTCGGCATGCGATTTATCTTGATGAATCAGTAGATAGTATAAACACGGCAGTACAGTGTGTATCGCAGGGGCTATGCGATGGATTTGGAATGAAAGTCACGAGAATTGGTGGGCTGGCACCGTTTAAAACGTTTCGTGATCTATGCGAAGTGCGCTCTTTGCACCATACCTGTGATGATGCCTGGGGCGGTGATGTTATCGCTGCGGCCTGCACCCATATGGGTGCTACGGTTGATTCGAACCTGCTGGAGGGTGTCTGGATTGCAGCCCCTTACATAGAAGATCACTACTGTGCCGACGGAATAGGTATAACGCATGGCCATATAAATCTGCCGGAAGGGCCCGGCCTTGGCGTGGTACCGGATGAAAGCAGATTGCCGCAGCCGTTGCATTCGTTCTCATGACTTTAACGGGAAGCCACTATGGGTCGATTTAAGAACCAGTGCGCACTGGTTACCGGCGCTGCAGGCGGGATAGGTTCCGCGATTGTTGCACAGCTGCGTGCCGGGGGTGCAATCGTTGCTGCTGCTGATAAAGAGTGCGCCATGCCAGATGCAGAGTTCTGTCTGCCGGGTGATCTGACAGATAAGAATTATTGTGACAGTTTGTGCCAACAGGCGGTGGATAAAATGGGTCAGCTGGACATATTGATCAACAACGCCGGTGTGATTACCCGTGGTCCTGTCACACAAACCAATGATGCCGAACTGGCTTTGTCACTGGCGGTAAATGTAGAGGCACCTTTTCGGTTGTGTCGAGCCGCTATTCCGTTAATGCACAATGGCGGTGCGATTGTTAATACGGCTTCTTGTTGGGGAGTCCGTCCCGGACCGGACCATGCGGTATACTGCATGACAAAAGCAGCCATTGCTTCTTTAACACAATGTATGGGACGCGACCACGCTCATCAGAACATACGAATTAACGCTGTATGTCCCAATGAAGTAGATACACCGATGCTGCGAACAGGCTTTGAAATGCGTGGCTTTGATGCGAATACTGCAATTGAAGAGTTAGGCAAAACAGTGCCGTTGGGTCGGGTTGCAAGTGCTGAAGATATCGCTAATGTGGTTTGTTTTCTTGCATCGAAAGAAGCCGGTTATATGTGTGGATCACTGGTAGAAGTCAATGGTGGGAAACCAGTGTCATGAATCGCTTTGAAAATAAAGTCGCATTGGTGACCGGTGGTAGAAGCGGAATCGGGCATGCGATTGCCCGGCAACTGAGTTCAGAGGGCGCAAAAGTGATTACCGCTCAGCGCCAGGCTGATAATAACTTTGAAAGCATAGTTGCAGATTTTGAAGATCCGCAATCTCCACAGCAGGTTATTGATGAAGTTGTAAGTCGAGCCGGTTCACTTGATGTGCTGGTCAATAACGCCGGTATGATGAAAGAGGCAACGGTAGTTGAATGTGACCTTGATCAGTGGCAGCAGACATTAGCGGTAAATCTAACGGCTCCGTTTTTATTGATCAAGTATGCAATGCCTTATCTCAAAGGTTCCGGATCAATAGTAAATATCGGATCCATTGAGGGTATTGCAGCCAATGCTCGTCACCCGGCCTATTGCGCTTCCAAGGCGGGATTACATGGGTTGACGAAAGCAGTCGCAGTTGATCATGGTGATGATGGTGTTCGATGTAACGCTATAGCACCCGGGTGGATTGATACAGACCTGAACAATGAGTTCATTGATTCCATGTCGGACCCGGGAAGCTTCAGGGAAAAGATTGCTGCTATTCATCCGCTGGGCCGAACCGGATGTGCCACAGAGGTTGCTGCATTGGTTGCGTTTCTCGCCTCTGATGATGCAGGTTTTATTACCGGTCAGGTCTATACAGTTGATGGTGGGCGTACATCGAAGTTAAGTCTGCCGGACTAGCGCACATTACCACAGGTCATTTGCATAACATGGCCTGGTCGAAACTGTCTGTACCTGAGAATGGCCCGACATCGTTTGAAACAAGCTGGTTGTTTTGTAGTGTGGTTTCAAGGATTCTGTTCCAGCGGGCATCGGCTGTGATCATGCTTGTAATGCCATCACAGGTTCTGATACCGCCCGAGATAAAGTCTTCACCGATACGATGATTGCTGTGGCCACCTTTGTTGGCAATTTGTTCAAGTTTGCCGTCACGGTATGACCACACTCTTAGAGTTTTTGCGAGATGCGGTCTGTCGACGTAGGCAATATCTATATCGCCGTCATTGTTGAAATCAGCTATTCCTACCGGTGCAAGCCATCGATTTGATGTTCCAATATACGGGGTGCTTGTCAGCAGGCTGATATTGTCTTCTGCAAGCTGGTAGATTGCGAGCTGTGCACCGTAGTTGCGGTGGCTGCGTACAGTAACAACTTCATGACCCGGTATTGCGTCTATATCTGCAAGTCGCGGGGTAAGATCTTCAAATACATGTTCCTGATCCAGTACGACTGAACGCGTGCATCCGTGTTCATCTGCTACAACGAGTGTTGAAGGTTCAATACTGTCACCAAGCACGCCATGAGTGTAGCGTTTTGTGGCGTCATCGTACCAGGCGCTTTGGACACCGGAAGTTAGCTGCGTGGTGACTAATGATTCAGGGAAATCAGAGCTGGCTGAGTCTTGCTTCAGACAATCTGCGCGTAGCGGTCCGCCGGAGAAAAAGGCCAGAAGCAGTGAGCCCGGTAGAAGTGCGCTAAACGAGGCTGTCAATTTGAGCATAGATCCGGTGGCTGTGTGGTTGAGCTATCGTGTGTTGATTACCGCTGAATAAAACCACAGGCGGTGCAGAATGACAACTGAACTGCTTCGCAGTGCGTGCCTGGCCGAAAGATGCACTTTCAGTTGCTGGCGTTAAGTTCGAACAGTGAACACTATTCGAATTGAAGCTGGTTTAGCCTTTACTTTTTCATGTAAGTTGACTTGTCTATTGGATTTCTAAAAGAAATCGGTAACCGGAGTCGTTCTGTGGACTTGTGAATCCGAGAATGATTGTTCGCTCACAGTTCATTTTTCTGTTGGTTTAGCCAGATCGATTCAGGCCGCACTAGTTACTGGCTGGAGTGCTTTTTTGCCGCCGGCATCAGGTCTACTGTGCCTGTGATTATCTTGATGCAGGCGGTGTGCATCGTTGCGAAACCGGATCTTCTATAAACGTATGATTAACAATCCGTCCCCCGAATTTTCATTGTTTGATGAGGCACTACTGAGTAGTGCAGACGGGCACTGTCTGTTTGATGAAAACGGCAGCTTGCTCTCCTGGTCTGAGTCATTCAGTGATTTTTATCCTCTAATCAGCGATCAGATTAAACCCGGCTACACGTATGAGCAATTCATGCGTGGTGTTATGGAGAAGCGTGCGATTCGCAATCTCGAGTTGGTTGAAGATGTAGATGGCTGGGTTGCAGAACAGGTTGCAACGCTCGGAAAGCGAGCTGAGTTTGTTCATCACCTTCAGGATGGCAGGTATATTCTGATCAGACATACCGGCCTGACGAATGGTTATTACTTTTTTGCTGCATCGGATATCTCAGCGACGGTCACGCAACGTGAAGCACTGGAAGAGAGTAATAAAAGATTTGAAAGTTTTGCCCAGATCTCTGCAGACTGGTTCTGGGAGCTTGATGCGGAGCTCAGGTACGTATATTTTTCCACTCACACATTGCCATTGTGTGGCACACCACTGCAGGACCTGATAGGCGTATCACGTGTTGATCATGTGAAGAGGTTTGTCGAAGAAGACTTGCAGTTACGCGAGCACAACGAAGCGCTGTTAGCACAGCAACCTGTTGAAGTGGTGTTAACTGTGGTGGAAAGTGATGAGTCGGTATCTCATATACAGGTTTATGCGACTCCGGTATTTAACCGGCGCAATGAGTTCTCCGGCTATCTGGGCTGCGCAAAAAATGTAACCACAGAGTACGGTTTGAAGCAGCAGCTTGAATTTCAGGCAGCTCATGATGAGTTAACCGGTCTGGTTAACAGGCGGGCTTTTTCCAACTATTTAAGTGTTAGTCTGGAAAATAGATCTGCCAGAGAGGCACAGAATCTGGACTGCAGTGATTTACATCAAACACTGATTTTTATTGATCTTGATCAATTTAAAATGGTTAATGATAATGCCGGGCATCAGGCTGGTGATCAGTTGCTGGTGGATGTAACCCATATATTTACCAAAATATTCAGTAAGTCTGATGATGTCATTGCACGTCTGGGTGGTGATGAATTTGCAATACTCAGTGCTTATGACGAAGTAGAAGCCAAACTTAAAACAGAAGAGTTTATTAGTCTCGTTGGAAAGTACCGACTAAGCTGGGATGAAAGAACCTTCTCTATAGGTGCGAGTGCCGGTATTGTTAAGATAGACAGTGACTCAACGGGTGACTCCGATTTGTTATCCAAAGCTGATATCGCCTGCTACTCAGCAAAGATGTCTGGTCGCAATCAAGTACATTTGTACTCAATTCATGGTGTGTTTGTAAATAATCAGAACGACGAAATCGGCAAGCTGGAGCTAATTAACGACTCTATGCTACACGATCGACTCAGCATTGCGCTTCAGCCTATTGTACCGGCTAAACTTTCTGATGATCACACAAAATTTGAAGTGTTGCTCAGGCTGGAAGATGCAACGCGCAAGATGGTTCCACCCGGTGTCGTGATACCGGTTGCTGAAAAGTATGATCGTATGCAGCACATTGATTTATGGATGATTGAACATTCAATGTCCGCGATAAAGTTATTTGAAAATTATGGTGAGCAGGTCGCTTTGTCAGTAAACCTGTCTGGCAATACGCTTAGCAATGAATCATGTCTTGAGAAGATTTCACGCCTGGTTGAGCATCATAAAATTGAACCACGGATGATGTGTTTTGAAGTAACTGAAACGGCGACAATCAAACGGATTGAAAAAGCCTGCAATTTCATCGAGCACTTAAAGCGGCTCGGTTGTGAGTTTTCACTGGATGACTTTGGCAGCGGACTTTCTTCTTTTTCCTATCTGCGTTCGCTACCTGTAGATTACCTTAAAATTGATGGATGTTTTGTTGCTGATATTGACAAGAATTCATCTAACAAAGCCATTGTTAAGTCATTTAATACACTGGCACATGATATGGGTATGAAGACAGTAGCCGAGTATGTTGAAAATGAACAGGTGGCTGAACTACTCGCAGGTATGGGTATTGACTACCTTCAGGGTTTCGGGGTTGGACGCCCGGGAAGCCTTGACGATTGGTTGAAATACTATGCAGAGCAACAAACTCGGACTGGTACGTAAAAGGCTACACCGCGGCTGACAGGCACTGGTGCTCATGCCGGTAGCCTGTCTGTGGTGTTAAAAACTCTTTCATTCAGCGCCTCTGGCATGTCAGACTGATCGTTCATTCATTTACGGTCTTGTGGCATGCGATCTTCCCGCGTCATTCATACAGTCAGCTGTCACGCAGAAGGTGAGGTGGGTGACGTTATTGTCGGTGGTGTCAACGCGCCTCCGGGTGACACGCTATGGCAGCAGTCGCGCTGGATAGCGGAAGACAAAAGCCTGCGTCACTTTATGTTGAATGAACCTCGTGGTGGTGTATTCCGGCACGTGAACCTGCTGGTACCACCGGTTAATAAAAATGCCGACGCTGCGTGGATCATTATGGAACCGGAAGACACGCCTCCCATGTCCGGTTCGAATTCAATTTGTGTTGCTACTGTACTACTTGAAACAGGCATTCTGCCAATGCAGGAACCGGAAACGTCACTGACGCTTGAGGCGCCTGGTGGCTTGCTTCGCGTCGTAGCGACTTGCAGTGACGGGGAAGTTAAAAAAGTAACTGTCACCAATGTAGCGAGTTTTGCAGCACGCCTTGATTGTCCATTGGAGGTTGAGGGCCTGGGCACGATCTGCGTTGATACCGCCTATGGCGGTGATAGCTTCGTCATAGTCAGCGCGCCTGAGCTTGGATTTAGTGTTGCTCCGGATGAAGCGCGGGATATTGCGCAAATGGGAGCACAGATTGTCCGCGCCGCTAATGATCAGCTTGGTTTTGAACATCCGGAAAATCCAGCCTGGTCGCATCTGTCTTTTTGTCAGATGGCCATGCCGGTCACTGTTGAGGGTGGGGTTAAACGCGGCCGCAACGCGGTTGCCATTATGCCTGGCAAGATTGATCGCTCACCTTGCGGGACGGGTTGTTCTGCACGTCTGGCGGTTATGAAGGCCAGAGGTGAGATTGCAATTGGCGAGAGATTCATTGGCGAGTCGATCATAGGATCAACCTTTGACTGCGAGATTGTGGCAGAAACAACGGTGGGCGGTCGCCCTGCAATAACGCCTGCGCTGTCCGGCAGGGCTTATATAACCGGCACTCACCAGCATACTTTGAATCCGGCTGATCCGTGGCCGGAGGGCTATCGGATCAGTGATACCTGGCCTGTGTTTAAGGTTTGATACGTGCTGGCGAAAGACGGAATTTTATTCAGCTTTCGTTGTCAGTTCTCGGGAGTGTGTCAATAATCTGCCAGTTGATATGCGCTATCGTAATTTCTGTATGGCTACGTATGAGCGGTAAGCTGCAAATAGCCATATCTGTGTGTTAATTGATTTAAGATCGACAAACGACAACAAATAATGCAGTCTGTTATCGTGCAACTAGTGGGTGCGGCTGTTTGTTAAATAACTATCATCGTCATCAGAGTCTCGCTTCCCGGTATCTGGTATCGTCGAATCCGATGGCCAATCACTGGCGCGGTTCTTATTCGTTAGCATTGACGCTGCTGGTAACAGTGGTTGGACTGCGCATTGTGCTCGGTATGGTCCAAACTGTGGTGCCGGTAGATTTTCTCAATTTTTGGGTGATACTAAGCGTCGCTATATTGCTGTGGCAGGTGGTGGGCACCATGCGTGCTGCAGATCGTTTCCTTCGAGATACCGGAAACGTTCTCGGTTTATGTTTTGCTTATTTTATGTTGTTAGTCGCCGCTGTACTCACCTTTGCGCAAACCGCTGATGCGCTCTCGGCCAGACATGCTCCACCACCGTTCGACCCGTTGGTATCCGGCACCCTGCCGGTGATCTCCAGAGACGGGACAATGCGAGTTGATGGAAATCTTGATTGGGAATTATTCGGTGCCTTTGAGCATACGCTTGATAGCTACCCGAATATACAGAGCATTCATCTTGGCAGTACTGGTGGTTATGTATTTGTAGCTCGAGCCATGGCAAAGAAAATACTTGAGCGCAATCTGGATACTCACATAGTTACGCATTGCTACTCGGCGTGTGCTATCGCATTTCTGGCCGGAGAACGTCGTACGATGTCAGACAACGCAGAGCTCGGATTTCATCAGTATAAACTTGAAGCAGGTTACGAGTCTGTGGTCATCAACGTTGACGATGAGCTTGAAAGAGACCGACAATTTTTTGCCCGTCGTGGATTATCTGACGAGTTTGTACAACAGGTATTCACCGCTGCACATTCAGATTTGTGGGTACCAGACAGTGATATTCTGATTAAAGCAGGTGTCATAGCTCATTAGCGTGAGGAGTCTGCGCGGCAGAACCTCTATAAAAACACCCATCTGTATAATTCTTTGAATCTCTGTAGCTTGCTATACCCTATAGCGGTTATACATTGCCTGTATCTACCATTGCCTGTGGCCACCGGTATCTATATGAAACCTCTGTTTACTGTAGAGCCCGAGTCCGAGGTTGTAATCTTCTCCCAGTGTGTGCCAGCGGTTTTGAAGTATCCGGTGTAGTCTTGTTCGATCTATATCGGCTATCGGTCTAAGGTCAAGCGCTGAAAATGTCAGGTGGCGGCTTCTGCCAGCGCCACCAGCGAGTCGGTTGTAGTGCGGCGTACGAAAACCGGATAACACACGTACATCACCAATATGCGGAATGAGTTCATACTTCAGAAAAACCAGCGTGTCGAGCATTGAGTCCCAGTGTTTTCTGTCTGGCAACGCGTATTTGGATAGATTGTGTTTGCGAAAGTCAGTGCCCTGAAGAAGTAATTGCCAGACCGGAACAATGTTGTGTACATCATGCGACTGCAGAAAAAACACAAGCTCCTGGTACTCTGCGTGTGCCTGGTAGTGGCTAAGGAACGCTTCGAAATCGGGCGGGTAGTTGTACAGGTCTTGAGGTTCTTCCTGGACAGGGCCGCAGGCGGTAACATAGCAGATGACCAACAGGCTCAGGAGAAATCGCCAGAGCTTGTTGTTAACTCTATAACGAACGCGAAACTGATGCACATGAGCAATGAGCATGGAAGTAGAGGGGGCAATCATTGGGTATAGCTTTGTAGTAATTATTACTCAAGTGTAAATTGATCTGCTGAATTCAGCCTTACAATGAGATTAAATTTTTTTAACTTTTTATTTTTTCGTTATCGCTGCTGGTTTATGGGCGAGGTAGAGACGAGATTTTCTGCTGGTACCAATATGGCGAGAGGGCGTAGTCTTAAGAGTTGGGACGCAGGCGAATTATTCTTCCACCGTTTTCGATAGCGATATACATCAAGCCATCAGCCGCCTGTTCAATAGCACGGACCCGACCGATACCGTCTAACAGCACCTCTCTGCCGGTTACCTCACCGCTGGAGTTAAATTCCAGCCGATGCAATTGCTGAAATTTCAAAGATCCAACCAGCAGATTGTTTTTCCAGCCGGTGTATGTGTCACCTGCAACGAATGCCATTCCGCCTGGTGCGATAGAAGGTACCCAGTACGTCACCGGAGATACCATACCCGCCCGGCTGACCTCATTGGTGATTTTGGTTCCACTGTAGTTGACGCCGTAAGTGACCGTCGGCCAGCCGTAGTTCTGCCCTTGAATAATAAGGTTCAGTTCATCACCCCCTTTGGGGCCGTGCTCATGTGACCATAGCGCACCTGTTTGCGGGTGGAATTCCAGCCCTTGCGGGTTTCTATGGCCCCATGACCATACTGCAGGTAATGCGTTGAGAGTGCTGATGAAAGGATTGTTTGCCGGAATACGTCCGTCGTCGTGTAAGCGGAATACCTTGCCCAGAGGATTCTCAAGTGTCTGCGCTTCATCTCGCTTGCCTCGGTCCCCAACACTGAAGTAAACATGATTATCGGAGTCGAATGCGATACGGCTGCCGAAGTGTCTGCCACCGGAGTAGTTGGGTAGCGCCTTGTAGATCAGTTTCTGTTCAATGAACTCATGGTTTATGATTTTGCCACGAATCAAAGCGGTGTTAGCGCCGCGCCCGGCTTCACCTCGGGCTTTTGCTGATGAAAATGAAAGATAAATCCAACCATTGTTCTGATAGTCAGGATGAATAGCGACATCAAGTAAGCCGCCTTGTCCGCCGGTAGCAACAGAGGGAGTGTTTATAATCGGATCGGGATGGAGTTTACCGTCACTGTTCAATAAGCGTAACGTTCCGGTGCGTTCAGTGATCAGTATGCCTCCATCCGGAAGGGCCGCCATACCCCATGGAATGCTTAAGCCTTGTGCTACCGTTTCGATAACGAAGTTCTGCTTGTCGGAGTTTACAGTCTGGCCCGATACTGCAGCGCTAAAAAACAGCGTAGCTGACAGACAGACGGCTATTGAGAAAGTTCGGCAAAACAGTGCCGGAGTGCTTGAACTACAGAGAGCGAAGTGTTGCAAGGTAGAGTATGTCATTGACGTAATTCCTCGATGGCTTACAGTCTTTGTATGGCAGTGTACCCACTGCCATACAGCAAAGAAAAGGCTATCTGATTATACTGCCTGTCATCTGAATAGTAGCGTTATCCGGTACCACCAGGAAGCACTGAAACGCCAATGCGGATGGCGCTGCCCTCTGTGGTTTTTTATCTGTTAAGCTTTTGTTAGCTGGTGGGCTGTGCGGGAAGTTCGGTAACAAACTTTTCACAGCCACAGTCGTCAGAGC
>CAZKAQ010000103.1:0-13874 GCA_964550655.1 uncultured Granulosicoccaceae bacterium | reverse complement strand
CTGTTTACCGCCGGATGGATGATTCTACAATCTGCAACCGGTATGTTGCGTGGCAACTACTGATTCAACTGATGAAACCAGATACCAAGCATCTCGCGCTCCTCGTCAGTAATACCGGTGAGATTGCCGATCGGCATCGCCTTAGTAGCCACGCTTTGCTGATAAATCTCCTGTGCCTGACGAATAACATCTTCTTCAGATTCAAATACAATATCTTTGGGTGCTGACTGAAAACCTGCCTGAGAAGGCACTTCTGCGTGACATGAACTGCATCGAGCGGTAACGATACCGTGTACAGTTGCAATCTCAACGGTTGCCTGCCCGTCTTTAGCGGACTGCCCGTGTGCGGTGGAAGTTGCCTGCCGTGGCGCCATTAATACCATAAGCCCGAATAGTATTGCTAACGCACCAAAAACAGGCAGCAAAGATGCCTTGCCCTTGTGCCGCGCTACAAAATACACCCGCACCAGTGCACCGATAAGTGTGATAGCGATCAGGATCAGCCAGTTGTACTTATGGCCATAGGTCATGGCTGAATGATTGCTGATCATCACGAACAAAACAGGCAAGGTAAAATAGGTATTGTGTACTGATCTAAGTTTAGCTCGAATACCATGAACAGGATCAGGTTCTCTGCCCTGCTCTTTGGCACCAAGCAGATCTTTCTGACCCGGAATAATTACAAAAAAAACATTGCCAACCATTATAGTGCCCAACATTGCACCAAAGTGCATGTAGGCACCCCTGCCACTGAACACCTGGCACAAAAGAAAAGCAATCAGACTAAGCGCCACAAACAGGATGGCAGAAACAACATTTTGTTGTTTACCGAACTTACTCTCACACAACCAGTTGTAGCCGAGCCATCCACCGGCAATAACCAACAGGCCAATCAGAATTGCCACAGGCTTTGAGAGTGCCGCTACCCCCGGATCAATGGTATAGATCTCGGCGCTGTACCAGTACATCAGTGCCATCATGAACATACCGGTCAGCCACGTGGTATAGGCTTCCCATTTAAACCAATGCAGATGGCCCGGCATTTTCTCCGGCAACACCTGATACTTTTGCGCGTGATACATACCACCCCCATGCACAGACCAGACTTCTCCGGACACGCCCTTCTTAACGTCATCATCAGACCCTGGTGTCTCAAGCGAATTGTCCAGCCAGATAAAATAAAATGATGCACCAATCCAGGCAATGCCAGTGATCATATGCACCCAGCGACCCAGCAGGTTTAGCCATTCCAGTATGTACGCAGCCATGACCTTACCGACCTTTATAAAACAAGTTTAACAAGCGGAGTCATGTGTCAGGAAAAGACATATGGCGATTAACATCTTTGTACAAAAGATATCGAAATGTGCCATCACCTCCGGCATAGCAGGCTTGAGGGCAGTAAGCGCGGAGCCACATGTAGTCGCCGGCTTCTACTTCTATCCAATCCTGATTAAGGTTGTAGACACCCTTGCCCTCCAAAACATACAAGCCGTGTTCCATCACATGAGTTTCAAGAAACGGCAATACACAACCCGGCTCAAAGCTTACAATTGTCACGTGCATATCGTGACGTAAATCTGCAGGATCGACGAATCGCTTGGTTGTCCATCCATCGTTGCTGCCAGGCATCACATCGGCCTGCAAGGTTTTTTCCTGTACTACGATTACGTCTGGTTCATCAAGTCCCTTGACGTGGCGGTAAGGCTTGCGAAACCAGTGAAAGGACGCCTGCTGGCTGCCGGTATTGAACAGTGTCCATTGTGCAGTTGGCGGCAGGTAGACGTAGCTACCACATTCAAGCTTATGACTTGCATCATTAACGGTAAGAGTGAGATTACCTCTGGTGACAAAAAGCACTGACTGGACGTTTTCCTCAGTCTCAGGCAACTTACTGCCACCGCCTGCCTCCACTTCCATCAGGTAGTGTGAGAATGTGCTGCAAAAGCCCGCAATCGGAGATGCCAGCACCCAGAGTCTGGTGTTTTCCCAGAACGGCAGGAAACTGGTGACAATATCTGTTAAGGACCCTCGCGGTATAATCGTATACGCCTCAGTAACAATTGCTCTGCGATCCAGCAATGTTTTTTGTGGCGGAACTTCGCTTTGCCAAACAGGCAATCTATCCGGATTCATATTTTGGCAGCCTTTACTCAGGTGATAGTTAAATGTTTGCGCTGAAATCGATCAGGTAAGGTTGATCATAGCTATACTCCTGAAGATTCTGCTCATCACCAATATAGTCAACGACAACAAATATGCTCTTCTTTATTATTGGCGTAAGCACGCCATGCCAGCAATTGCGAAAGTAATTCACTCCCTGGTAGCCGTTTGTAATAAACGCTTTCGGAATCTGTGCCTTGTTGTTGTGGTCGTCAGCCACTACAACCAGGTAAGGGTCTGTACTGGTTGGCAGAAACGCCTGCGAGCCTAACGGATGGCGTTCAACATAACGCAACGTTAATGGATTAGCATACACTTTAGCATCAAACAAACTGATACCGGCACTGCCGGAATCACAGACATCAATTGTGGCAAGATCATGGTAGCGATCACAGTTGCCGCTGTTAATGGTAACCGGTTTACTACCGGCAAGCTCGAGGACTTCGCCGTAGGCTGCAAAAGACTCTTTAGTTAGTATTTCAGGCGTTATTGTTTGCATGAGATTATCGTCCGGTAGTTTTAACCCGGACTATTTATGAAATGGCGAGCATATCGCGCCGAGATTTGGTTTCACAGTGCCTTGTCTTTAAATATCAGGTCTTCTTGCGTCCCTTGTTTTTTGTAAACTTGGCTTACTGATATTTGCAAAAGAAAATATTTGCTCGGGGCGCGCAGCTGTGGAATCAAAGATCAAGTGAGATGCCGTCGATTTCATGAATAGTCCGGGATAAGCTTATACCAGATTAGCTGGAAAGTGTTGCCGCCAGTGTTGAGCAATATCATGCCGTGTTGCAACCCATACCTGTTCATGTTGTTGTACATAATCTAAAAACCTCGCCAACGATGCTGCACGACCAGGCCTGCCGACAAGTCGGCAATGCAGCCCGACTGACATCATCTTTGGTGAATCCAGACCTTCTTCGTACAAAACGTCAAAAGTGTCTTTTAGATAACTGTAGAACTGTTCGCCCGAGTTAAATCCCTGCGGGCTTACGAACCGCATATCGTTGGCATCGAGCGTATAGGGCACCATGAGCTGCGGCTGTTCAAATTGATAGTCCCAGTAGGGCAACTCATCAGCGTAGGTGTCTGCGTTATAAAGAAAGTTACCGTACTCCGCCGCAAGCCGATGTGAGTTAGGACTGCAACGCCCGAGGTACCAGCCTTGTGGCTTGGAACCGGTTACCTTTGTATGTATTTCAATGGCCTGTTGTAAGTGTTCGCGCTCAACGGTTTCATCAATAAACTGATAGTCGATCCAGCGATAACCGTGACTGGCTATTTCCCAATCCGCTTTAAGCATGCTTTCGACAACTTTGTGATTTCTTTGCAGCGCCATCGCTACAGCAAATACTGTAACCGGAATATTGCGTTCTGAAAACAGACGCAATAAGCGCCAATAGCCGGAACGTGAGCCATATTCGTACATAGACTCCATGTTCATATGCCTGACACCCTGATACGACTGAGCGCCAGTAATTTCAGATAAAAAAGCTTCCGAACCAGCATCTCCGTGAAGAATACAGTTCTCCCCGCCCTCCTCGTAATTGACCACAAACTGAACGGCTAACCGCGCGCTATTCGGCCATTGTGGGTTGGGGAGTTTCTCACCATACCCAACCAGGTCTCTTGGGTAGTTCGACTGATCATCTGCATTCATGTGTAACTAATCAGTTGTTGTTGTCAGAGGCAGGAGTTACAGCTGCCTCAAGACGCAGCAATGCGATTTGATGAACCTGCTTTAACGCAGTGTTAAATTCATCTTCAACCGGATTGTTCAAACGTGATTCAAAAGCCGCAAGTATCTCTTCACGGTTGCTGTTTCGTACCGCCATAATGAACGGGAATCCGAACTTTTCATTGTAGGCTGAATTAAGGGTCTGGAACTTTTCGTATTCTTCTTCGGAACACTGATCAAGCCGGGCTCGCGACTGTTCATCAGTTGATTCAGGAGTTAACTCGCCTTGCACCGCAGCCTTGCCAACCAGCTCGGGGTGAGCTCGAAGGAGTGTCATTTTCTGCTCATCAGTAGATGCATCAACTGTGCTTTTCAGTTCTGTTGCCAGTGCTTCACAGTCTATTTTTTGATTTGTATTTACATTCGACCATACGGATTCAGCAACCCACGGAGATCGCTCGTACAAACCGCCAAAGCGCTCTGTGAATTGCGTTTCTGTCATTTGCGGGAGATCTAGCATTTGTTCCTTTAGATTCATAAAAAACCTAAGCTACCCGGTTGAACTACGATTAAACAACAGCAAGTTTTGAGTAAACAAATAATATCAGCTGCGCACTTTATAAAGGTCATTATTGCATACAATCAAGCCCACCAAAACAGACCCGAATTCCGGGCTTTGCATGCGGGGAACATATCACATCAACTTATTTGATCGTTACCAGTCCGGCTTTCGGATCAACTATGAGTTGTTCTCCGGTTTTAATCAGATCGGTAATATCTCCGTCCTCAAAGCGATCACAAAGCGGCATTTCAGCGAGTGCCGCCCCCTGCGCTAATATAGTGTTAGCTGCATTAAGCAGTATCGCTTTGGGAGCCATACCTCGTGAAACCATCTCGTAGAGCATCCACGCTGTGGCAACACCACCTTTAGCGGTGTTGAGCACCAGTATTTTGTTAATATAACTCTGTCCGGCCAGTGCATGTTGAGGTCTCGAGAAAACACCTTTTATACGATCGAGATCGTAACGGGCTGAGAAATTATCTTTTGCCACCAGCGCCTCGCCTTCAATCACGGGACCAATACCGACATGGCATTTAAAAGATACAGACATCAGACAATCTCCCCGGCAATTGCCGAGTCCACACATTTGACCATTGAAGCTAATGCAGGTTTGTATCCGTACCCGCCGAGTATATTGACAATTTTTGTAGAATTCGACAGCAGGCGTTTCCATCCATTTGCCTCACCAATTTCACGAGCATATTGCTGATAAAAACAGGTGCCCTGCAACACCCGTGCTCCAAAGTTTTCTATGTCACTTATGTAGCCTGCATTTTCTGCATCAACGTATACACTTGCAGGCGTGCACACGAGCATTGAAGTATTAAGGTGTATTTTTTTACCACGGCACAACATTGCAACACGCTGCATTTCAAGCAGTGACAATTGCGGCGCTGCAAAAACGACTACATCGACCTTTTCACCTACTGCACCAAATGACCGGTATAACCCTGCTACGTCTTGTTTGGTAATTTTTTCGATGGGTAGTTTAGTACCGTTGACGTCAGACAGATGGTCACACTCGGGCGTGATACCAACGATGTGAAACAAGGGTATAGACCCATAGCTCGCCATTGCAGCACCCATGTGTTTTGCCTCATCCGAAGTTGGTATTTTGTCAATCCCTTCTATCACCGGCACTTCCCAATAGGAGCCTGTGCGTTTACCGATAACAGCACCCAGCACACCCCACTCAGTCAGCTCCTTTGGCGTTTGTTCCACCACGATACGCCTCGTCGCCACGCGATTCTCATCAAGGTGTAGCCCGTAACGTGGTGTATAACCGGTAAGCCCTGCTGCAAGCGCCGACGGCCCGCCTTCAAAATTCGAGCGCGCACCGCAGAAACTGTTTGAATAGATCACAACACCGGTATCACCGTAGGCAACATGATCACCCCGTACCGGTGGCATCACTGTTTGATAATTTATACAGGTATTGGTCATCACAATACCCATGCTGCGACAGGCAAAAATAAAACGCCGCTCAAGGTTAGCCATCTCTTCGGTTTGACCGAGCGGATCATAATAGTTGAGATCCACCCCGCGCGGATCCGTGATCATTGGAATGGCAACCCGGCGTTGTTCATCCGGCAAAGCCGCAAACTGTTCTATCAGCTCAACACCGGCCAGACCGATAGACTCGGGATCAGCCATCATGTGTGCCTGACTGACTCTTACCATGTCAGCCGCATCAAACATACGGCCTATCTGAATCTGGTGTTCAACTGCCCATTGCCGCGCTGGTCCGTGCTCGCCGTCCAACATACTTTGTGTTTCTGCAGATAATTTCATAGCAACTGACACCTATATGAGTAGAACCGGCTAAGCGTGTGCTTATGAAGACCCCGACCGGAATTTTTTCCTGTAACAGTCGTTATCAGATCTTAAAACATCTGATATCCCGATAGTCTCACCTTCGATATTTACTGCATCAGCAAGTGCCTGAAAAAGCAGATCTCTGTTAAACGCTGAATTGCGATTATAAACATAGGGAGGTGCAAGTGACTCTGAGCTTCTGTCAATCACAGGCAGGGATAATTTTATTCCCTGCTGATTTACAGTATGCGCATCTATGGCGGCCAGATCTGCAAGACCATCCTCAAGCATTGTAAGGCTGTTGCTGTGCGAGCCACTGATATGTACTGCAGATGCCTCTATTGCATGTGAATTCATCCATTCCATCAGAGCTGAATACCCGGAACGGGAACTCAGTGAGTTCACAACAATGCGGGCCTGTGTCGATGAAAATTCCGTACGAGCAACAATATGGCTGTAGTAACACCCGGGCTGGCAATCCAGTTCAGCAAATACAGGTCTTGCCAGCACACATAAGTCAGCGCCATCCGGAGTGAACAAGTCCGGACCACAACACTGACTTAAAATGAGATTCGGCGACTGCCACAAAGCAGCAAAAGGCTGATCCCGCGTCAGCTCACTTTGCACTCCCTCAACACCGGCATCTGCCAGCGACTGCGCAACAGTGCGCCAGAACTGATTCAGCGCCTCACGCTTTGCGTCAGAATCATACCAGGGCAGACTGGCAATATAGCGGTTACTCAACTTAAAATTTTCACTTCTGACGCTCTGAGTATATGTTCGGGGTAACTGTCCCGGACTGTTTTGGATATCTCAGCATCTTGTAGATAAGTGGTTTATTCATACGCGTGAGTTATTTTAAACCAACATAATCCGAACGGTCTATTTTGGATCCTAAGAAGTCAGAAATATCATCAGTCAGCCCGCCTGTTTAGCCAGAAGCGAAGCAGCCGCATCAGGTAGCATCTCACTATTTCATCACCTTGTGACAGCAGAGTAAAAAACTCTTGAAACTGCTTACATATCGGAGTAGAACTTAATCAGCGTCATTATATTTCCTGCTCGAGTTTTTAACTCCAGAGCTAGATCTCTATGGCACAAAAGTGACACATATATGAATTTTAATACCGGAGGAAAGTGTGGCTAGAATAAAATTGACAGGCATTGCTGCGTGTGTTATCGGCTTAGGCATAGGTGCACCAGCTACTGCAGATATCGGCGTATTCGCAACTTCAGGCAAAACGCCAGGGGATCATACCTTTATTGAACAAGGCGGTGATAAAGCCGAAAATCTGAAAAAGATTCTGCAAAACATCAAACTGCCCGAGGGCTTCAAAATCGATCTCTATGCGATCGTACCAGACGCCAGAGACATGGCAATGGCGCCACAGGGAACCGTATTATTTGTCGGAACACGCAAAGACAAAGTCTGGGTAGTTTCTGATCGTGATCGCGATGGCGTAGCTGATGAAGTAAAAGACTTCGCACCGTCACTGAGCTTTGATGTACCTAATGGTGTTCAGTTCAGCAAAGACGGTTTTTTGTATATAGCCGAGCGCAACCACGTAAGAGTATTTCCCGCGGCAGAGTTCTTTTTTGAAGGGCCTGACGTAGTTGCAGTAGATGTCGTACCAAAAGGCGAGTTAATTCCGGTTGAAGAAGAAAGCTACAACCACACCGCTCGTGTAGTAGATATCGGCCCTGACAACAAACTATACATTTCACTTGGTCAGCCCTTTAATGTGGCACCACCCGAAAAAATGGAACTCTATAAAGAAACCGGTATCGGTGGAATCATTCGCATGGATCGTGATGGATCCAACCGTGAAGTATATACCTACGGAGTACGAAACTCGGTAGGCCAGGACTTTCATCCCGAGACCGGTGAACTCTGGTGGACAGACAATCAGGTCGACGGCATGGGTGATGACACTCCCCCCGGAGAGCTAAATCGTCAAACAGCAGCCGGACAGCATTTCGGGCATCCATGGTTCGGTGGTGGCACCGTGCGCGTAAGTGACCACGACTACGACAAACAAGATGCACCGGAAGATATTGTACATCCGGCCGTTGAAACCACCGCACACTGTGCAGATCTGGGCATGGCTTTCTATACCGGCAAGCAGTTTCCATCAAAGTATAAGAACGGTATATTCTCGGCACAACATGGCTCCTGGAATCGCACAGAGCCTTGCGGCGCACGCATTATGTTTACCTCACTCGATGACGAAGGCAATGCGACCATGGTGCCGTTTGCAGAAGGCTGGTTAAATGACAACGGCGAATATGATGGCCGACCAATGTCTGTTACACAAATGAAGGACGGCTCTCTGCTTATCTCTGACGACTATGCCGGTGCAATCTATCGCATCAGTTACGACGCGGGCTAAATCAAATTGCCCCGGCGCAAAGCCGGGGCTTCGTGCGGAGAGCACCCATTGAGAACTACCCTTTTCACCACCACAAAACTTATGACAGTTTTGGCTATTACGCTGACAGCGCCGGGCGCACCTGTTTTCGCAGCAGATCTGGCAAAAGGCAAAGCACTGTCGACGCAATGTTCCGTTT
Source organism: uncultured Granulosicoccaceae bacterium (assembly GCA_964550655.1). Classification (GTDB taxonomy): domain Bacteria; phylum Pseudomonadota; class Gammaproteobacteria; order Granulosicoccales; family Granulosicoccaceae. The sequence goes on along the minus strand of CAZKAQ010000103.1, from coordinate 5,088 downwards.
GCCACGGCAAAGATGGCATTGCCCGGGACCCTGAATCACCGAACCTGGTCGGCCAGAGCGCCTTGTATCTGGAGAAGGCACTGGTTGACTACCAGAAAGGAAACCGGGAAGACCGGCGCATGAGTCTGATTGCCAAAACCTTAACAATCGAAGACATTAAAGATCTCGCTGCATGGTACGCCGCTTTCGAATTGACTGTGAAAGTGCCAGAGATTTAAGTCAAAATTTCTGTCTATACAAATGACTGCAACACACTTCAGAATCACTGCAATTAAAATCGGTGCCTAGCTGCACCTCAAGCAACAAACCCAAAGCAAATATCTTTGATATACTGCACGCGCGCTATGCAGTGCACGTCATAGCAGATTTCGACGCTGCAGACTGCTGACACAGATTTCAGAAATCTTTATCAACCCTGCTGCTCAAGATAGCAGGTACATTATTAACAATCGTATTCGTCGTATAGTAAGGTAAAACATGCTCAAATCCATTTTCAGATTTACTATTTTATCACTATCTTTGATTTATATTGCACATGTTTCAGCAGCGGAACCAAATGTTCCCACGGAGCCACCCTATATAGTACTCAATGCAAATCTGGATGAGCCAAATGGATACGGTTTCTGTATTGATACTTTTGGATCGGGTCAATCAGAGCTGAGTTGAATGCAGCGAAACTGAAGCAGCATTAAAACAATGGTTAGTCTCTCCCGCCTAATAACAGCAGACTCACAAAACGTCGGGTAATTATCAACCCCGACCAAACTCGAGAGGAGTTAAGCGATATTGTTGGCTGGCTTTTGATTAATGTCTTTACCTAACAACTCGCCACCCTTCTTTACTAACAATATCGCTAGATGAACAAGCGTATCCGATTTCTTCTATTCTCCACCCCGGTTATCTGGCTGGTCATTGTCGCGCCACTGGTAATACTCACATCGTGGTGGTTTTCATATTCAACGTTGAAAGTGCTGGCCTGGAGCCTGCTTGCCGCGCCACTGGTAACGCTATGGATATTCCAGTCATTTCAAACCGCCAACATCGCTTTAAAATGGCCCGCCACACAACTCATCGGCTTGTGCACAATACTGATGAATGTGGTTATATTTTTCTCTCCTTTGCTTTTTTTGCTGAGCACACCAGACCTTGCTGCAGCAACTACAATAGCCTGGGTTTTAATCACATACTATGCAGTATGGAAAGCCCTCAAGGTACAAAACACTAAAATCAGTGTTACAAGCAGCAAACTAAACAAAACCTGCCGCATCATGCATCTGAGCGACTTGCACGCCGGCAGCCGCAGCAGTTCGTTCATCAATAGTATAGTGCGGCAGACAATAGAACAAGAACCGGATATTGTACTTATTACCGGTGATCTGATTGATTCCAGCGCCGTTAATTCCAGCTACCTGAAACCCCTTTCCCGCTTTGACTGTCCGGTATATCTGTGCCTGGGCAATCACGAACGCTACGTTAACGTGCAAAATGCTATCAATGCGATTGAGTCCAATAATATAAATATACTTCGCAGTGAAACAGCCATTAGCAATGACCTGCAAATTACAGGTATCGATGACGCGGAAGATCCCCAACAAGTAGCCAAAGAACTACCCGGGATCAATCGGGATAACAGCAAATTTCAGATTCTAATGTATCATCGGCCACACGGATTTGAAGATGCCGCAAATGCAGGAATTGATCTGATGCTCTGCGGCCATACACACGCAGGTCAGATGTGGCCTTTTGGTATTCTGGTAAAACGTATGTTCCCATACATAAAAGGGCTGTATACATACAACAATGCATCGCTATACGTATCACAAGGCACCGGCACCTGGGGCCCGACTATGCGGCTTGGAACATCAAGTGAGATGACTCTGATAGAAGCCGACCCGGCATGAGCCGGATTCAGGCTTTATGGGCGTGGTTATTCATCTGATTGTTCATTAATGCTACCCAGGCCGATGTATTCTGATGCAGTAAGTCGTTCATTTACCTGTGCCATCTCTTCTGTTGTCAGTTCACCGTAGTATTTTGGATAAGGCCAACCGTACCCCCAACGAAAAGTGGTTGGATACAGTGGTGAACCACCTACTCTGACTCCGGCAAGCATTAATAGCGCAATTTCTTTCTTACCAACAGATGTAACACATTCTCTTAAAGCAATATCAGCGTTTTTTCGATCGACAAAGGTTCCACCTTTCCAATAGGCAAAGTCATGCGCAACACAGCATTTCAGCCAAAGTTCCTTTTGCTCAGTTGTACCATCAGGAAAAGAGCTACAACCGTCACTGGTGAATGGTTTTAAATCGTCAGCCAATGCTTCATTACCAATTATGATTAAAGCAATACAAATGTAATTTAAAAATTTCACGTTTAAGTTGCTACTCATACAAAATATAACAAGCCTGCGAAAAAACACCCTGGCTCCTCGTAACCCGTAATAGAGTATATCTGTACCAGGCTAGCCTGGTAATGGTGCCAATTGAATTGTCAAGGGCGAACACAACGGCTGACACAACGATACTACGGAGTGGCTTCTAATACTATCTCAGACTTGGGAAGCACGGGCATGGTTACATCCCTGCTTCTACAACAGTACTTCTTAGCGCACAAGGTCTACGCAACAACTACATTACACCGGGATGCTTTTCGCACTATTGTAATTGCGTTGGTTGTCCATGTAATTGCCCCTGATGTATGCTTCGCAGTATGCCACCCCACTGCGAACAACACCCAGGGCAAAAGCACAAGAAAACCATCGCGAAGACGTTGCAGGCCGCGCTAATGTCGAAGATACACCCGAACTGCTCGCCTACTACGATGAACTTGAGCAAAAAAACGCCGGCGCACTTTGGACAGTTGCCAACAAAATCGAACCGTGGGAGCCACAGTCACAATCGGTTCCCGTAGTATGGCGATTTCAGGATTTGCGCGCCGATGTATTGCGTTCGCTGGAACTCGTTACACCTGAAAAAGCGGGTCGGCGCGTGGTCTATTTAAGCAATCCCGGACGCCGTGATGTAACCGCGGCCGTAGGTTGGATCTACGCCGGCCTGCAAGTAATGAACCCCGGTGAGGCAGCCACTGCTCATCGCCACTCCGCCAGCGCGATTCGATTTATCATGGAAGGCGAAGGCGCCTATACCGTCGTCGATGGCCACAAGATGACACTGGGCGCAAATGATTTTGTACTAACCCCGAACGGCACATGGCATGAACACGCAGTAGAGGCCAGTGGTACGCCGTGCATCTGGCAGGACGGGCTCGATATCCCTTTCGTCAATGCGATGGAGGCAAATTTTTTCGAAGTGCACCCCGATCTCTCCGAACCAGTAGCCTATCCCGTCGACGACATGACCAAAACCTGGGGCAACCCCGGACTGACACCCGGCGGTGGAGCGTGGAGCAAAGGCTACAGCCCGATGTTCAAATACGAGTGGGAGCCTACCTACGAATCACTACTGAAATACGCTTCCAGCACTGACGGTTCACCGTTCGATGGTGTGCTGATGGAATACGTCAATCCTCTGAACAATGACCCTGTTATGCGAACCATGGGTGCGTCCATGCAATTGCTGCGCGCGGGTGAACACACAAAAGCACATCGCCATACCGGCAGCTATTTATACCATGTTGCCAAAGGCGCGGGTTACTCCATCATTAACGGAAAACCCTACGACTGGCAGGAAAAAGATATCTTCTGCGTACCTTCATGGGCATGGCATGAACACATTAACGCATCAGAAAGCGACGATGCCTGTCTGTTTTGCCTGTCCGATCTTCCGGTAATGCGAGCCTTTGATCTCTATCGAGAAGAAGCACTGGCAGAAAACAACGGCCATCAACCGGTCAACTAATCTTCAGGAAACACAAATGAAACTGGTAACCTATCGAGCTTCGATCGATGACGAAGCGCGTCTCGGTGTAATTCACAACGACTTAATCATTGATGCCGAGTCACTGGGCGCTGCATTCGATCAGGATATTCCCGATTCAATGCTGGGTCTTATCGACTGTGGACGCCCTGGTGTCACCACATTGAAAACACTCATTGACGGTATAGCAGACACACCACCAATTCATACCTCAATACCCGTAAGCACAGCAACGCTTTGTGCTCCTATACAACGGCCGCGAAAAAATATCTGGGGCATTGGATTAAATTACACCGAACACGTGGCGGAAAGTGCCCGTACCCTCGACACAGCCAGCGAACTTCCGCAACAACCGGTTTTATTTACCAAGCCACCCACAGCGGTGATCGGCCCGGGTGAGCCCATTCAGCACAACAGCAAAATGACTCAGCAGCTCGATTGGGAAGTAGAGCTTGCCGTCATCATGGGATCTGGCGGCAAACACATCGCAAAAGAAAATGCCCTGTCACATGTATTTGGTTATTCCGTCATGATCGACGTATCGGCACGCGATAATCGACGCGCCGGTCAGTGGATTTTCTCCAAGGGCCAGGACAGCTTTGCCCCCTTTGGCCCATGTATCGTCACCGCAGACGAAATCCCTGATCCACACACACTCGATCTATGGCTGACAAAAAACGGCGAAGAAAAACAGCGCTCGAATACAAAATTCATGCTGTTCGACATTCCATCACTGATCGCAGATATCTCTACCGGCATGACAATCGAGCCGGGTGACGTTATCGCCACCGGAACCCCTGCAGGCGTTGGCGCAGGCCGCGACCCGCAGGAATGGATGTGGCCAGGTGATACTATCGTGGCCTGCGTCGAAGGCATAGGCACACTTACTCATCCTGTAATTGACGCAACACCAGCGGGTTAACCTGCATTATTCATGAGGATTCGGCACCCAGAGTCATTATCGCTAAACAGGTCGGCCGATCGCCTGAGAAGCGTGGCCTGCCACGCGACGAGGGGGATCGGGTGAGATGTGACGCGATAATGGCTTCTGGTGTCGAATAGACAGTGTGTAAGATAGAAAACATTGCCAAAAGACTACCAAACTCTATGTTTATAGGCTAAAACTAAAATTAGTCGGTCGCCTTGTGAATAATGCAGGTTAGGTGCTTAAGACAATTTGGAGTTTAATATCAGAAGAGCGGCCTTCTGC
>CAZKAQ010000102.1:0-13925 GCA_964550655.1 uncultured Granulosicoccaceae bacterium | reverse complement strand
CTGTTTAGCGATAACGACTCTGGGTGCCGAATCCTCATGAATAATGCAGGCTAGACCGGTTGAGTTTGTTGCAATGACGGCCGCTTTGAAAATTGTTCATACCAGCGTGCAAGAGACGGTGCGCGGTCACGCCATGCCTCATCAGGATTACGAAAATCGAAATATCCCAACGCAATGGCGACACTTAATGTACCAATATTCGGCTTATCTGCGAACGACAAAACTTCATTCTCAAGTACATTAAGCGCACGACGACATTTACCAAGCTGTCCCTCTGCCCATTCCGACCACTGTTTGTCCTGCGGCCTTATAAATCCTTCATAGCGTACCAGCACGGCAGCATCGCAAAATCCGTCTGCAATCGCCTGTAACCTGAGTACATCCCATCGATCAGGTCCGGACTGTGGATACAAACCGCCATTAAACTCGGTATCCAGATATTCACAAATGACTCTTGAGTCATACAAACACTGGCCACCTTCAATCATCAGTGACGGTATTTTACCCAGCGGATTATCCGCCATTAGTTCATCTGGAGTCGACACCGGACTGACAGCAATTTCTTCGAGTTGTAGTCGATCAGTTACTGCGCATTCCGCAGCGACGACTCGAACCTTGCGGACAAAAGGCGAGGCAGGATTGTGGTAGAGTTTCATTATCTGAGCCATTGAAAATGTCGAACCGAGTGTACACCAGACACCACGCTGCAAGGCAGTCTGTTTGGCATATCAGACCGACATAATACGGCAAGCCGGGAATATTGCCTGATGAATATAGAAACACCGTTTAAAGCTTTTTCAACCAATGTTCAACCGGACTGGATTGATGACAACGGCCACATGAATGTGGCTTACTATCATTTGGTATTTGATCTTGCTGTATGGCCGTTTTTTGACTGGCTCGGGTTTAACGATGAGAATCGCCAGCGCTACAGTATATCGACTTTTGCACTGGAGACACATCTTACTTATTTATCAGAAGTTAAAGTACATACAGAAGTGCGAATAGAATCCAGACTGCTTGATGTTAATGAAAAACGTATCCACTTCTACCAGGAGATGATAAAAAGCGACTCTGATCAACTTGCAGCCACTCACGAGTCTCTCGGTACCGTGGTCGACATGCAAAAGCGAAAATCCACCAGAATGCCGGATACTATTTATAAGCGCATGCAGGCAGTCAAGTCAGCACATTCACGACTGGACAAGCCATGGCAAATCGGGCATGTCATGTCGATAACAGCCAAACCGCCGACCAAAATTCGTACAAATTCTCAATCCTGATTTCCTGTTACAGCTACCGACACTATGTTCATTCTTATCATTATTCTCTCTTTTGTTGGCTCATCACTTGTACGTGCATGGATGACTAAAACCTATGGCAAATGGAGCACAATACAAAACCAGGCCGGAATAGACGGGCACACTGCGGCCAGACACATTCTCGACAACAATCAGCTTGGCAATGTAAAACTCGAAGTATCAGAGGGACTCCTAAGCGATCACTACATACCAAGCCAGAAGCTGATACGTCTGTCCAATGACATCAACAGTAAACCAAGTATCGCCGCACTGGCTGTAGCAGCACATGAAGTTGGTCACGCTATTCAGGATCAGGAAGGCTACGGACCACTTAAACTAAAAGCCGTGATGATGCCTGCTGCCGTACTCGGCAATCGCTTCGGCCTGATATTTACAATCGCAGGGAGTTTTATCGGCAGTAGCTTTTTATTGAATTCCGGATTGATCATGTTGCTACTCGGCATGCTAATGCCTGTGCTAACGCTGCCTATTGAATTTGACGCAAGTAAGCGGGCACTGGCCGAATTGACCAGATTTAATTTTGTTACCGAGCAGGAGTACGCGGGGGCAAAGTCAATGTTGTTTGCAGCAGCGCTTACCTATGTCGCTGGCGCTGCTTCTTCGATTGCCATTCTCGGCTTGTTGGCTCTGCGTTTCTTAAAACGTTAGCGCCTGCACTATTCACAAGACAACGAAGGCAATACTTATCCCAAGATGATTGCACTATGAACTTTGACTCAAGGCTCGATCCGGAAATTGTCGACTATCTGCGAAAGACACAACCAACGCTTTCATCAGCTCACTTGTTAACCGCCGTTGAATTACGCGAAGCCTACAATGCACTGCGCATGGTGCCGACAGAAATCACCTCGCTATGCGAAGTACAGAACCTTGCAATCCCGGCACCGCAAGGAGAAATACAAGCTCGCCTGTATAAACCTGTTGACCAGGACAAGCTGCCCTTGCTGGTCTGGTTTCACGGTGGTGGCTGGGTACTCGGCGATCTCGATAGCGCGGACATGACCTGCAGAGATATTGCACGCCATTCCGGTTGTCTTGTGCTCTCTGTTAACTATCGACTGGCGCCGGAACATCCGTTTCCCGCAGCATACAACGACGCAGTAACAGCACTACAATATGCACATGACAATTCTTCAGCGCTGGGTGCAAACATCAACAAAGTAGCTATAGGCGGCGATAGCGCAGGTGCTAACCTTGCAGCCTGCGCCTGTATTGGTAACAAGAGTATTCCAATAAAATTCCAGCTACTGATCTACCCTGTGATTGAAGCTGACTTTTCTAACTCAAGCTATATTGAAAATGAAGATGGTTTTGGTCTTACCCGCAATCTCATGATGTGGTACTGGAATCAATATATTCCAGAGCAGACAGATCGCAGTGATAAGCGGGTAACACCACTTACAGGTAATTTAACCAACCTGCCACCGGCATACATACTAACGGTAAAATTCGACCCGCTCAGAGACGAGGGGCTGAAATACGCAAATGCCCTGACGCAGGCAGGTGTGGCGGTGGAATCAACCCACGCCAGCGACACGATTCACGGTTTTTTCACCATGCCAACAAAAGGTGGCGCACTGGCCAGAAAAGAGGCCGCATTTCAACTCAAAACAGCATTGATGTAAATATTTTGGAACACTATGTATGCTTTTGTGAACAACTTCACAGCATTTAATGCGTGACCCAGGCATAATGCATTCATCGGTTGAGACACGAAGTGATTTCATCTCAACCCACCGAATTTCTCCAGAGCGTCGACGGTAGCTCCGTTGACACAGAAAAGACTGCCCTTGCAGTCTTTTCCTCTGTCCGCACAAAAACAATCTGTATCCGTCATCACTGAAGCTACTGGTGTTCAGCTAAAGTAGCTGTAAATTACCGCTACTCACTAACTGAACAATTGCCTGATACCCTTTCTGGTTTCACTCAGCCAGGCAAGTTCCGCCTCAATACCAAGAAGCCCTCTGCGTAGCGCAAAATACAGAACCAGTGACTCAGCTGGCATGCTTTCTCTTTTACCCTTCGAGTAGTGTTGCTGTTCAATTTCCCGATACGTAGCGTATAACTGCTCACTCGCATGTATCTTGTCGGTCAGTTGATCCAGCATGGCTCCGTAGTTTTCAGAGCTGACACTGAGTAACTTTACCAGTATCGGTTCTCTTATCAGTCGATCTTTAACGGGTAGTTCAAACCAGGTTTCAAGTGCCTTTCGTCCGGCAGCACTTATTGAATAGATTTTCTTGTCCGGCCTATCCGTTTGCTTAACCTGCTTGAAGCGTACCTGTTTAGACTCTGCTAAAGCATTCAATTCGCGATAAACCTGTTGATGGCTCGCCTGCCAGAAATATCCTACAGCGCTGTCAAACGAGCGCACTATCTCATAGCCCGTATGAGGATGACGGTTCAGCAAAGACAAAACTACGTATTTTAGTGACATATGCATATTGTTGCATATTAAAAATTAGTTCGCTATCCTATGCAACATGTTTCATAGATAGCAATCCATGATAAACCTGCTGGTTTTTATACATGTGGTCGCCGGAGTCGCTGCAATAATCGGTATGATTGGCGCTTTATCGACCCGCAAAGGCGCCAATTGGCACAAAAACTTTGGCAGTATGTACGTCTACTCAATGGCGATTGCCCTGCTATTTGCGTTGCTAATCGCAATTTTCACGCAGAACCTCTTTTTGCTTTGCATAGGAATTTTCAGTGGCTATCTGATTTACACAGGGTGGCGATTAGCCAGGATCAAATCCGGCGTACAAAGCAGGACAGATAAAATCGTTATTAAATTAATGCTTCTGGTGGGGGTAACGATGTTTGCCTACGGCGGCTACATGGCAGCAAATAAAAACAGCCTCGGCATAACCTTGATGGTATTAGGTGTAATCGGCCTACTCTCGGCATGGGCTGACCTGAACAGAAACGGCACCTGGCCAACCGGACAAGAACGAATCAGAGCGCACTTAACACGCATGGGTGGTGGATGCATTGCAACAACAACGGCAGTCTTTGTGATCAATGTCCAAACCAGCCCTGCGTTTATCGCCTGGCTGCTGCCGACGTTTTTTGGCACCCTGTTGTTGACCTATTGGTTGCGCCGTATGTCAGTGGATACGGCGCATTGACTGTCTAAATTAATCATATGCAAATTTTATAGCTGGTTTTTATCCGGACTGCCACTCTCTATGCAACAATAAATACACTCGCGAATGAATCCGAATCAGTAATCACTGACATCGTGCTCTTTAAAACATCATGTAAAGGTGATGTCGCAGCAACGGTACTAACGCTTTTATGCTGCAGTGCTACAGTAACTGACTCATCAGTTTCCAGAGTCAATGAGCCGTCTTTCAACAGCGAGGAAAAGTTAAACTCCCCTCTTGCAACGCGAGCAACGCGCGGTGTGATATGCGTAATAGTGACAGGTTCACTAGTAGTATTTTTCAATACCACTTCAAGCTCGTTTGTCTCTGCTGAAATACGGGTCGATACTTCTATCTGACCTAATTCCGCACTGACAGCAGCCAGTTCTTTAATTGCACTGTCACTTATTTGAGCAGACGAAGACACCGCAGCAGACACACTACCGGCGGCAACCACCGCTGAGGTACCCGCAATAATTTTTAACGTCTTGCGTTTTTTTCTATCAAACATATTTTTGATTCCAATGTAACTCAAAGCAAATCTGTGGTTTTACCAGACGCTATTCAAGCAAACGAAAGGCTATTTAACACTATGTTATAAACTTTGAGTCACTTACATTATGGATAAGACAAGATCCAGTTCCACAACCTGCTGACGTTTTTAGATAATGAATTAGTCTTTTACCAAACAAAGTCCAGTGGTAAGTTACGCATATGACCCGACGAACCGGCCGCAGAGGCAGAAAAGGCTCAATACGAGACAGAGCGGACGCTGGATCAGCCGCAGGTAAGGCTCCCGCCTATATTTTACGTAAGTTACCCTTCTTTGATCCCCTGGACGAAGAACAACTGGAGAAAATCGAGCACCAGGTGGACTGGATGCTCGAAAACATTGGCTTTGCTTTCCGGGATGATCCCGCAGCAATACGTATCTGGAAGGAAGCTGGGGTAAAGATGGATGGCGACAAAGTGTTTGCCGACGCCGTCTGGGTGCGAGAGCAATGCGCCAAAGCGCCAGGCGAGTTTACTCAGCTGGCCAGAAACCCTGCACGCTCAGTCGCCATTGGTGGTAACAACCAGGTCTTCGCACCTATCTATGGAGCGCCCTTTATACGCGATCTCAAAAATGGTCGACGTTACGCCACATTTGAAGATTTTCAAAAGCTGGTCAAGCTGACGCATATGCATCCGAATCTTCACCACAGCGGCCTGGTGATAGCGGAACCCACTGACATTCCGGTCAGCAAGCGTCATCTCGATATGGTTTATGCCCATATGACTCTGGGTGATAAACCACACCTTGGCGCTATTACCGAGAAGAGTCGTGCACAGGACAGCGTTGATATGGCAGAGATTCTTCACGGCAAGGAGACCATGGATAACAACGTTGTGATCATGGCGAATGTAAATACCAACTCACCATTGTTAATAGACCGCGTTGTTACAGAAGCAATCCAGGTGTATTCATCCCGCGGACAAGCTATGGTGGTAACGCCGTTTATTCTCACTGGTGCTATGGGACCAGTATCAACTGCCGCATCGGTCGCACAGGCAATGGCGGAGGTAATGATTACCGTCGCTTTCGGACAGCTGGTAAAACCGGGGGCGCCGTTTGTCATGGGTAACTTTCTATCCTCTATGAGTCTTAAGTCAGGTGCACCAACATTTGGCATGCCGGAACCAGTTGTATCGAATTATGTGATCGGTCAATTGGCGCGACGTCTTGGCCTGCCTTTGCGCTGTGGTGGATCATTAACCGCATCAAAAATAGAAGATGCACAAGCAGCCTATGAAAGCGCTGACTCGATGCATTCAACCGTATTGGCGGGCTCTCACTTCACCTTGCATGCAGCGGGCTGGCTTGAAGGCGGTCTGGCAACCGGTTTTGAAAAACTTATCATGGACGCTGACCGACTGGGCAGCTACCAGAAAATACTCAATGGTCTTGATATCAGTGACGATCAGTTTGCGCGTGACGCCTATCAGGAAGTCGAACCCGGTGGACACTTTCTTGGCTCCGCGCACACAATGCGTCACTACCAGACAGCATTCTACGACGCGACTCTCAGTGACAGTGAAAACGTAGAAAGCTGGGAGGAAGGCGGCAGCAAGGACATGCGCAGCCGCGCCTATGACAAATGGACTGCAATGCTGGATAACTATGAAACACCGGCAATGGATCCATCCACCAAAGAAGCACTGGACGCTTATGTGGCAAAGCGCAAAGAAGAACTTCCCGATGCCTGGTACTAAGCTGATCGACACTAAGATGCTTACAAGACGCGTATCACTGCTGCATCAGATGATGTGTAACCGGATCCCTGCCAGATAGCCACAAACAGTTTCAGTGCATTTGTTAGACTTCAGGCTCCGCCATAATTTGCGACGCTCTATGCTGGCGCCAATCACTCTAAGCGATAACTGTTATCTGATCAGCTCTACCCTGGTTAGCGATAAACTGAATCTACAGTCATTCAATACGAGACCAACCTGCCAACCAGATAATCGCGTCGGGCGAACATTGAATAATCTTACCTCTGCTGGTCGTGGACAGGTATCCCGAGTAACGATTGGCAGTGAACAAGGGGTTCTCAGGCATTACTACCGTGGTGGCCTGATGGCCAACCTGAGTGACGATAAATTTCTCTGGACCGGAATCAATCGTACCCGTGCGGTATCGGAATACCGTTTACTGGAGTGGATGACAACTAAGGATCTGCCAGTACCATTTCCACTTGGCGCTCGAGTGATACGTAACGGGTTGTACTACACCTGCGATCTGATTACCCGGGAAGTCCCTGACACACGCACACTGGCACAAAAACTACAACTTGACGAGATTGATTTATCACACTGGCGTGCAGTAGGCAAAGCAATCAGGCAACTCCATATGCACAATGTTTTTCATGCAGATCTCAACGCAAATAACATATTGTTAAATGACGTTGGCACAGTCACAATAATTGATTTTGATAAGTGCCGACAGCGCAAGGGCTACTCATGGAAACAAATGAACATCAATCGGTTAAAGCGATCATTAGATAAGCTTACCGCTGGAAAAATTGTTAAGTACTTTAATGCACACAGTTGGCAGGCGTTACTTGAGGCTTATAAAAGGTAGGATACATTCCATATAATCCTCCAGCACACCTGACTTTTGAGCGACTATATTTTTTCCGGCCTGCCCCATTTTTTTCAGCCTGGCAGTGTCACCCAGGAGATTTTCAACACAAGTGATCAGCTCTGTTGCCGACCCCACTTTCTGCATTGCTCTGGCTTCCATCAATAAACCGGCTTCATCAGATACATTGTCCAAGTGCTTGCCACTGATAATCGGCACACCGGCTGCAGCAGGCTGTAATAGGTTGTGACCTCCGACCGCAACCAGCGACCCGCCCATAAAAACAAGCTGTGCAGCGCTTAGCCAGCTATTCATTTCACCCAGGGTATCTGCAATATACACTTGCGTATTTTCATCAGGCATTTCAGATTTGCTACGCACGGCAAAATTCAAACCGCACTGTGAGATAGCTTTTTGTATGTCTGGTGATCTCTGTGGATGTCTCGGCGCGATAACAAGAAGCGATTGTTTGAGTAATTGACTACTTTTTAATGCGCTGCATATTTGTAGCTCTTCATCTTCATGAGTGGATGCTGCAAGCCAGAATGATCTTTTGATATCACACGCAGTCGTAACATGATCTACTGTTGCGAACTTGATATTACCTATGGTGTGCACATTCTCCGGGCTGGCACCAAGTTGAATATAACGTGCTGCATCTAACTCTGACTTACATAGAATAGCATCGAGTTCGGGAAGTACCTGCTGATACACCGGCTTGAGCCAGTCGGGTGCGTTGAGTGTGCGCTTGCTGACGCGCCCATTAACTATTAGTGTCGGTATCTTTTGCTGCCTGGCCTGTAAAATAAGATTCGGCCAGATCTCGGTCTCCATGATCAACAGCGCCCCTGGACGAGTTGTGTTGATAAGTTTAGTTACTGATCGACGATAGTCCACCGGCAGATACTGGTGTTGCAAATTTTCCCAGCCCTGGCTAATTGCAGTAGCAGCACCGGTTGGCGTAGTGGTTGTCAGCAACACTGGCACACCGGGTAGTTGCTTGATGATTTTTTCTATCAACGGACGAGCTGCAATTACTTCACCAACCGAGGCACAGTGAATCCACACAGGTGAATTATTTAGCTGCTGGTAAGAACAACCAAATCGCTGCAGAAAAAAACGCCGGCTGCGGACTTTGCAGGCTTCCACAGTAACTTTAAAAAATAACCAGGGACTCAAAAAGCCGAGTAGCAGCCGGTATCGCAGCAAGGGTTTGCTATTCACCACGCAGCGGCCCCAACGCTTGCAGCCTGGGTTTTCTGCCCTGAATTTTTACTGCCATGCATTGACACATAATGAGATTTGTAAAGTGGTCTGGACCTTAAAGCGAGAATGCCTATGGTCATATATAAATGACTCCGATTATAAACCAACAGTCCCGCTTTCTCAGATTACTTCCGAGTGACAGTCAACCCGAGATTAGATACCCACTCAATTTCATCAGTATGTCCATCACCTGACAGTAAAATGTGAACCTCATATCGAACGCGTAATGATTTTTGTTTCTTCTTATCCAGTGGTACAAAACTGCTGCAAGCTGCCTCAAGATTTACTCGCGGAGGCCGACAAAATGCGAGGTTAACTTTAATTACTCAACTCGCAATTACTGCGCGGTGATCTGGATATGTCGGCGGGAAAATCAATCAACAAAGTAGCGCTAACCTTGTTTTTAGCCCTGTTGTTGTCTGCCTGTGGAGGAAGTGGCGGGGATAGCGGCGACGAAGCAGAAAAACCCGGACCAGGCCCGATTGAGGAACCGTTCACAATACTTCCACCTTCGGTCGGCTTCGGCACCACTCCGGCATTGTCGACATCCGACAGTACGTTTCTTGGTGATCACTTTTCAGGCAGTGGCGCATGCGGCGTTTGTCACAATGAACAGACCGATGACAACGGACGAGATGTTTCCATTACCTCGTCCTGGGAAACCAGCACCATGGCCAACTCTGCTCGCGATCCCTATTGGCGAGCCAAGGCAGCTCAAACATTAAAGAACCATCCGGACCTTGCACACGAAGTTAATGATACCTGCACCCGCTGCCATGCACCGATGGCAAATGAGGCCGCGCGTCGAAGCAACGTAGAGCCTGAAATTTTTGCAGAAGGATTTTTAAACCCCGAGAATGAATTTTTTGATCATGCAATGGACGGCGTCAGCTGTACCCTTTGCCATCAAATAGAAGACAATGGAAACCTCGGCACTGTCGCTGCAAGCTCAGGCAACTTTGAAATTGCCGAGCGCCCACCTGAGGAAAAAGAAACGCGACCCGCCTATGGCCAGTACGCTGATCCACTCACTGCCTATATGGTTGCCAATTCGGAATTCACGCCGATATTCGGGGCCCATATGAGTGAATCTGCAGTGTGTGCCAGCTGCCACGACCTGAATACCTCAACCGTCGACAGCAACGGTGAGATTATCCCTGCGGTAATAGAAGACAGATTTCCGGAACAACAAACATTTACCGAATGGCAAAACAGCGACTACCGTACAGGTGGCTCCAGGGATGCAAATTGTCAGGCATGTCATATGCCGAAAAATCCAACAACTGTATTACTTGCATCTTCAGGCACTGATATCCGCAGATCAGAGTTTTCCGAGCATACCTTTCTGGGTGCAAACACAGTCATGCTCGATATGTTCAAAAATTTCCGTGAAGAACTGGGTATTCAGGTGACTGGTTTTGATCAGGCGATTGAGCGCAATCGGGAATTCCTCAAAACTTCTGCCGACCTGACCATAACCGGTACTCGTAACGAAGGAAACAACATCGTTGCAACGCTCCAAATTAACAACAATACAGGTCACAAACTACCTAGTGGCTACCCGTCACGCAGAGTGTTTGTTCACTTTGTGGTTACAGATGAAAATGGCGCAATCATTTTTGAATCAGGAAAAATAAATCCTGACGGTAGTATTGTCGGTGCAGACGGTGATCTTAACTTCCGCAGGTTCGAACCTCACTACGACACTATCAGCAACCAAGATCAGGTTCTTATATTTGAATCGATCATGGGTGATACCGACGGCAATGTTACGCACTCTCTGGTCGAGGCAGCGCGGCACCTTAAAGACAACCGCCTTACTCCGGCCGGGTTTGACAAAAACGTAGTCAGTAGTGATGTTGCAGTAACCGGCGAAGCGTTGTTAGATGACAATTTCAATGCAGGTCAGGACACCTTTGAGTACAGGATTCCAGTGCTGACAAAGGGCAAGTATTTTATCTTTGCCGACCTCGTCTACCAACCGCTGGCGTACGGGCACCTTGAGTATCTGTTCCAGGACACAGATTTGCCGGAAGTTGACGAGTTTAAAACTATTTATGACTCAACCACGCTGCTGTCAGAATCTATCTCCAGTGCGATCGCAGAGCATACTTTCTAACAGGCTTACACTCGTCTGACAGATTTCCGCATTTGCCAGACGTAAAGTTACCCGGCATTTCACTTGATCTGAATCTCCAGGGCGAATTCGCTAAACAGCCACACACACCTGACGCCGCATTCGCGCAACGGCGCCACGCCGAATACCCGACGCTTGTGGTTTTATTCAGTGATATCTGCACATCAGTGTGGTAGCTGCGCGACAACTCACCGCCGGTTCCACTGACTGGCAATACCTACCCGACCGTTACATTTGCAGTAGCTTTTAGCCTCTGAACACTCGGCGCTTAATCAGAATGATCACTGAGACAGGTCAGTGTAAATATATCCCTCTACAGGCACGAAAAGTTTACATCCACATTTAAAATTCCTCTTTCAAGTCGTACAGCAGAATCACTCAACGAGGCAAACCCTCCAGACAAGAGAAGCAATTTTATAAACAAGCCATGATACTGCACTCAAGATGAAACAGATTTATCTGCGCTTGTTTACTGCAATACCTATCAGCCGAGTAACGATACAACATTTATCCCTCAGCGCTAAATGTGAACTGTGCACAGCAATAGTTTTTTAGATTTATGCATCATACCCGTCCGTTTTATCAGGAACATGCATTAACGCCGCAGGCACTGCGCTTATGCACCAAACATTACTATGCTTCGTATACTAGCTACCATCGCTCTCTTCTTTATAAGTCTCACTGCACATGCGCAATTCGTGCAAGATCAGGATCTGATCTCACTCCACTACGATCATGCTCCTGATCGTGACGATGGTCATGCAACAGTTGCAGCACTTGCCGTGGTCAGAAGTCTCGGTATCGTGCCACATGTTGTAAGTGGCGCTCACGGAACGGGTAATGCCAGCCAGTATCAGCCTGAAGCGGAAGTAGTTATGCGCGCGGCATGGGGCTCAGCGTGGGTAGATGCAAACGGAAACAGACAATCCGCTGTTAACGCAACAGCCTCTCGATGGTTGAATACGTTGTTAAACGGAGGCGATATCTGGGTAGCCGAAGGCGGCCAGTCCGACCTCACTGCCGCCGTGGTGAGAAGCATCAATAACTCAAACCCGAGCATTAACGCACGAAGCAGAATTCATGTCGTACAACACAGCCGCTTTAATGAATCCAATGCCAACCAGTCAGACCTACGTTTTACCCAGTCAAATACAGACTACATACTGATAGCCGACGGAAATGATAATAACGCTACCGCTGACCTGAATATGAGGAGCGATCGTTTCGTTCAGCTCGCCAGAAACAGTCAATTTGGTTCTGCATGGAATGCGGCTTTCAGTTATCTCGACCCCAATTTCAAACTCGACTTCTCAGACACTGTGCTGCTGCTTCATATTCTTGGAATTGGCAGAGATCAAATCGCAACTGTCGACGACTTTGGCGCAGTTTTTATCGATCAATCATCAACACCTTCATTACCTGAACCACAACCTGAGTCTCCTGCGCCTGCGTCACCAGCACCCAGTCCACAACCGGGCTTTCCTGTTTGCAGTTCTGCTGACACCGACCCGGACGGTGACGGGTTTGGATTCGAGAACAATCAATCTTGCATCGTCGACACAGATTCTACTCCGTCACCTGTTCAGCAACCGGCATCGCCAGCTAATAATCCACAACCTGGCTTTCCGGTTTGCAGCTCTGCTGACACCGACCCCGATGGCGATGGATTTGGATTCGAGAACAATCGATCTTGTGTCGTAGAGGCTGGAAACAACAGCCCCGCGCCAAATAACGACACTCAGTCTGGTTTTCCCGTTTGTAGCTCCAGCGATTCCGACTCCGACGGTGATGGATTTGGATTCGAGAACAATCGATCATGTCTCGTGCAGTCAGCTGGCAACAACTCTGCGCCAACGAACAACACTCAGCCTCGCTTTCCGGTTTGTAGCTCGAGTGACACAGACCCCGATGGCGATGGATTTGGATTTGAGAATAATCGATCTTGTTTAGTACGTTAGCTGGTTAATTCAACCATCCTTAGGTTTAATTTACCGTTTGTAGAATAATCAGCATATACTATTACAGCAACTCCAAGGTTTTAAGTGTGTGTATAGAATTAAAAACCCTAAACAGCTACCAGCAATTTGCTTTATGAAGGCACGTAAACATAACGTAAACATATATGAGTCAAAACCGGTTAAGCTACTTAGCAATTATTGCGGTCGGCCTCTCAGGAGGGCTTACCGCTGAAGTATTTGCGCAAAATATTCCCGATCCTACGCAGCGTACGTTCTGGAGTGACTCATACTCCGTAGACGGACAGTGCTATTGCGATTCCGGTTTCGATCACGGGGTTGCGTCAACCATTGTAGAAACCAACGCTGGGCCCAAGCTGGTTCCAGAAATTTGCGCAGCCATCACATCAACTTTTGGCAATGGATCTTTGCAAGGTCGTATTTACTACAACACAGTACAGTGTGGGTTCGGCCCGCCAAACAATTTAGCAGATGAGACTGATTGCCCAGGTATTCCCGGAGGACCTAACTTTTTCGCCGGCCCTCGTTGCCAGGAATCGGGAGCAACATGGAACCTTGATCAACTGTTCCCTGCACAAGATCTCGTTTTCGACGGTCCAGCAGAGGAACCCGTAGTTATTCCTGATGGCCCGGAACCCCCTACTCAGGATCCCGTTGTTATCCCTCAGGATCCGATGGAGGAACCCCCTACTCAGGATCCCAATGCTCTTCCTGATGATCCGGCAGAAGAATCCCCTGTGCAGGATCCTGATAATCCGACAGATGAATCCGCAGCACTTAATCCCGATATTTCATCAGATGAGACAATTTTCAACGCCTGCTCTGCCGGTGTCGAAGATAGCGATGGTGACGGCTTTGGTTTTGAAAACGGACAATCGTGTCTGGTCGATAACACTGAAACACCCTCCAATACTGATAACTCAACTCCTGACATCGCTACACCTGTAGAGCCTC
>CAZKAQ010000101.1:0-13952 GCA_964550655.1 uncultured Granulosicoccaceae bacterium | reverse complement strand
CCTGTTTAGCGATAATGACTCTGGACGCCGAATCCTCATGAATAATGCAGGTTAACCAGGGTCGGCAACCAGACCTGCCGCCTCTATCCCGACAATAGCGCATTGTTCATCGTTATCTGAAATATCACCTGTGATACCGACAGCGCCGAGAAGTGCACCATCTTTAGAACGGATCAGAACGCCGCCCGGTACCGGTACCAATGCGCCGTCACAGAGTGAATTCATGGCTTGAATGAAAAAGGGTTCGACCTTGGCTCGTTCGAACAGCGCGCGCGAACCCATACCAAGAGAATAAGCTCCATAGGCTTTTCCGTGCGCAATTTTAGGCCGAATCTGGCTCGTTTCATCCTGGCTTTCACTGGCTTTAATGGCACCACCCGCACCCAATACAACTACCGCTAGTGGCTTGAAACCCTGTTTTTGCTGCTCTGCCAACGCATGTTGAATAATGTCTTTTGCTTGTTTAAGTGAAAGCTGCATTAAATTTTCGCCTGTTGATTCCGGTTTTAGTGTAAGAAATTCTGTTGTTTATCTGCTTATTTGTTCACTGTCTGGATCAGCAGGAGTTTGTCATCTCTTGGGCGTGGACGCCAGCGAGATCAGGGCTGGCAGGCGTCTTGTGTTGTGAGAGGACAAAAAACCTTGCTAAGTTGTTGAAACAATAAACACAATGGCTCTAATAACGACAAAATATCGCATTTTTTCGCTAACTGGCGTCATTTTCTGATATGGTTTTATGGCCACATATCTATCCAATTTGGCCACAATAGCTGAGGAACTAAAGCCATGTTGAAAAAATATTTTCGCGGCGGCAGAGTAAATCTGACCGCTGAGATATCAGACAGAGAAACAGCGGAAAAAGTAGAACTTCTTTCTAAACATCTGGTATCAGGCAAAGTTAGTCGCCGAGGATTTATTACTGGCGCGATTGCAATGGGTGTTTCATTGACCACGGCATCGGCATTTGTGTCTCAGGCCGAAGCTGCCACGCCAAAGAAAGGCGGGCGCTTGCGTCAGGGTGTTACCGGTGGTGCAACCAGTGATGTACTTGATCCGGGTCAAATTCTCGATCACTACATGATCAATGTTCAGTTCGGACAACTGCGCAACGGACTGACCGAGGTGTCGAACACCGGAGAACTGATACCCGAACTTGCCGAGTCATGGGACAGCAGCAGTGATGCAAAAACCTGGACCTTCGCGATTCGTCAGGGAGTCGAGTTTCACAACGGCAAAACACTCACCACAGAAGATGTCGTTGATTCAATAAACCACCATTTGGGTGATGACAACAAATCAGCTGCAAATGGCATTCTTGCAGGCATTAAGTCTGTCAAAGCAGATGGCAACAATGTTGTTGTGTCACTGGAAGGTGGTGATGCAGATTTTCCATTCCTGCTTTCTGATTACCACGTCAATATTTGCCCGTCCAAAGGTGATGGCACCATTGACTGGGAATCCGGTATTGGAACCGGTGGTTATTCGCTTAGCGAACATGAAGCAGGCGTTCGTACACTGACCAAGCGAAATCCTAACTACTGGAAAGAAAGCATGGGACATTTCGACGAAGTCGAAACCCTGCAAATTGCCGATGCCACAGCACGAACCAACGCGCTGCGAACCGGTGAGCTGGACGTCATGAACAATGTTCAGGTTAAAACCGTTTCCCGTCTGGAGAAAGTCGACGGTATTGTTATTCGTTCTACAACAGGTAACAAGCAGATTACCCTACCGATGCGCACCGATACCGCACCTTACGATAACTATGATGTTCGCATGGCGGTGAAACACATTATTGACCGTGAACAGTGGCTGCAAAAAATTGCCTTTGGTTATGGCGAGCTTGGCAACGACAATCCAATCGGGCCGGCAAATATTTATCGTGCCACGACCGATGAACTGCCACAACGTGAATACGATCCTGAAAAAGCCAAGTATCATCTGAAGAAAGCCGGCTTGTCTAAACTCGAGCTTCAGTTCCATGCAGCAGAGACCGGTTTTGGCGGTGCCATTGATGCCGGGCAATTGATGCGTGAGACTGCCAAAGTAGCCGGTATCGATATAGAAGTTGTGCGAGAGCCTGATGACGGTTACTGGTCTAATGTATGGCAGAAGAAAGCGTTTTGCGCCTGCTACTGGAGTGGCCGCCCGACCGAAAACTGGATCTTCTCGCAAATCTATGCGGCCGACGCCAGCTGGAACGATACCTTCTGGAAGCATGATCGCTTTAACGAGCTGTTGGTACAGGGCCGTGCCGAGCTTGACACCACCAAGCGCCGTGAGATCTATGTTGAAATGCAGCAGATCGTCAACGACGATGGCGGCCTTAACCTGCCGCTATTCGTTAGTGATGTTATGGCCCACTCTGACAAGCTGCATGTTCCTGAGCAGATTGGTAACAACTGGGAACTTGATGGCCTCAAGAGCGCTGAACGCTGGTGGTTTGTATAAACCTGCAATGAGCAGAGTCTGAGAAAAATCTACCTCTATGGCTCACTGCTATAAAATCGACCGGGCGATAACGTTGCGCCCGGTTTTTTTTTGTTTGTTTCTATATGGGCCGAGCGTATCAAACCGCTTTGCTCGACAATTATTTCCTGCCAATGTATCTTTTATCTTATTGTTCGCCTTCCGAGTTTATAAGTAACCTATGAGTCTTCCTCACTACCAGCTTTATATTGATGGTCAATGGACCGATGGCGTTAAAAGCGTCAGGTCCGAATGTCACAGCCCGGCAACCAGTAAACCGTGGGCCAGCTGTGCGTTTGCTACATCAGAAGATGTTGATAATGCCGTCGCGGCTGCACAACGCGCCTTAAGAGAACCTGCATGGCGCGGACTTACCGCAACCCAACGCGGTAAATTATTATTCAAGCTGGCTGATCTGGTACAACAAAACGCAGAAACTCTGGGCCACGCCGAGACCACTGATAGTGGCAAACTGGCGGCTGAGACGGTTATGCAATCAGGCTACGTTGCTGAGTATTATCGTTACTTTGCAGGGCTTGCCGACAAAATCGAAGGTCAGACTCTGCCGATTGACAAGCCCGATATGCATGTCTTTACCACACGCGAGCCGATAGGCGTTGTCGCAGCTGTGGTGCCATGGAATGCACAGATGTTTTTAACCGCAACCAAACTTGGCCCGGCACTCGCTGCCGGTTGTACGGTTATATTGAAAGCCTCTGAAATAGCGCCGTGCGCCATGTTTGAATTTGCACGGCTAATCGATGAAGCAGGTTTTCCACCGGGCGTTGTATCGGTCATAACCGGTGATGCTGAAAACTGTGCCGTGCCGCTTACCTCACATCCGAATATAGATCGCATTGCTTTTACCGGAGGCCCTGCAACAGCCCGGCATGTGGTTCGCAACTCTGCTGAAAATTTTGCTGTCACAACACTTGAGCTGGGTGGTAAGTCTCCGCTGATCGTGTTTGAGGATGCCGATCTTGAAAGTGCTGCCAACGGACTGATTGCCGGTAATTTTGGCGCTTCCGGACAATCCTGTGTGGCAGGCTCTCGCGGTATTGTACAGCGTTCCGTTAAAGATCAACTGATGCAACTTGTTGAAGAGAGAAGTCGCGACCTTGTGATTGGTGACCCACTGGAATCAGCAACGCATATTGGTCCGTTGTGTACAAAGGCTCAGGTTGCACTCATTCACGACACACTCGATAAATCACAGGCTCAGGGTGCGACGCTGCGTTTTGGTGGTAATGAGCCCGAAGGTCTGGCAAGTGGGCAT
The DNA here is from genome assembly GCA_964550655.1 of uncultured Granulosicoccaceae bacterium. Lineage (GTDB taxonomy): Bacteria > Pseudomonadota > Gammaproteobacteria > Granulosicoccales > Granulosicoccaceae. The sequence continues at coordinate 10,207 of CAZKAQ010000101.1, read as the reverse complement.
TATTTCTCACCCACGCTGGTGGATTGTCCCGATATGAATACAGAGACGCTTAAGGTCGAAATGTTCGGCCCGGTGATGTCACTGGTAGCGTTTGATACAGAAGAAGAGGCAGTCGCCATGGCCAATGATACGGTCTATGGTTTGGGTTCCGGAATCTTTACCAATAATCTTGCGCGCGCTCACCGGGTTGCCAAAAATGTGCACGCGGGTATCTGCTGGGTGAATACCTACCGGGCGGTGTCACCTATTGCACCATTTGGTGGATATAATCAATCCGGCTATGGGCGTGAAGCAGGTGTTGAATCGGTACTTGATTACACGCGAACCAAAACCACCTGGATTAATTTATCGGATGAACCGATGACCAATCCGTTTGTAATCCGTTAAAAATATGCGCAACTGTTTTCCGACGTTACATTAAAACAAAAAAGACAGACATTCCATGCGAACAATACTGCTTATGATCTCACAACGCCTCGCGTTGGGATTCGTGGTTTTGTTTATTGTTTCTCTGATTATTTTTCTTAGTGTCGAGATGTTACCCGGGGATATTGCCGAGTCTTTGCTCGGACAATCTGCCACACCTGAAAACGTCGCTGCCATGCGTGCCGAAATGGGGCTTGATCAACCTCCACTGAAGCGTTACATGCAGTGGCTCGGAAATGTCGCACAGGGAGACTTTGGTCGTTCGCTGGCAAGTAAGCGTGAAATTTCAGAGCTGATTAAAACCCGTGCTTTTAATACGTTTTTTCTGGCCGGGCTCGCAGCCCTTATAGCAGTACCACTGGCGTTGATACTGGGCGTGCTTGCAGCGCTTTACCGCAACAGTCTTTATGATCGAATGGTGAATTTGTTTACCTTGTCATCTATCTCGTTCCCCGAGTTTTTTGTCGCCTATATCCTGTTGATTGTATTCTCTGTCAACCTTGGCTGGTTCCCGAGCTTGTCTAACGTCGATCCAACAACTCCACTTGGTGATCGTCTCTACAAGCTGGTGTTGCCTGCCACCACACTGACTCTGGTGGTGGTGGCTCACATGATGCGCATGACACGGGCCTCACTGATCAATCTGCTGTCCAGTCCATACATCGAAATGGCAAATCTCAAAGGCATGTCAAAGATGCGTGTTGTAGTGTTTCATGCGCTGCCAAATGCGTGGGCACCGATAGTCAATATCATCGCGGTTAATCTTGCCTTTCTGATCGTCGGCGTGGTGGTGGTTGAAGCGGTCTTTGTCTACCCGGGTCTGGGTCAGCTAATTGTAGATTCAGTATCTAAACGTGACCTGCCGGTGGTACAGGCTTGTTGCCTGATATTCGCAGCTACTTACATCGTGCTAAATCTTATTGCCGATGTGATTTCCATCGTGACTAACCCCAGGTTATTACATCCACGCTAATGAATACATCTGTCGATAGCGAACTCTCTCCACATCTGGCAAATCGCCGTCCCGGCTGGGTGGTACGCGCCTGGCGAGGATTTTTAAAATCCCCCTGGAGTGCCAAGTTCGGATTTCTGGTTATTTTTGCCTACATTTTTGTCGCTCTGTTCGCGCCACTGCTAACACCCTACGGTGAATCAGAAATAGTCGGAGCCGAATTCGAAGTCTGGAGTGAGGAGTTTCTACTCGGTACCGACAATCTCGGGCGCGATATGCTGACTCGCCTGTTTTTCGGTGCACGTAACACCATTGGTATCGCGTTGGCCACTACTTGTCTGGCCTTTGCGATTGGTGGCTCGCTTGGCGTACTTGCCGCTTTGTTGCGTGGCTGGACAGATCAGATACTGAGTCGAATCGTCGATGTACTCATGGCTATCCCGCTGCTTATTTTTGCGTTGTTGCTGCTGACTATATTCGGCACCTCTATCCAGTCAATAATAATAGTCATAGCGGTACTCGATTCAACCCGTGTATTCAGACTGGCACGGGCCGTCAGTCTTAACGTGGTGGTTCTCGATTTTGTAGAGGCGGCACGTTTGCGCGGCGAACGCATCGGCTGGCTGACTTTCAGGGAGATACTGCCGAATATACTCCCGCCATTGGTTGCGGAGTTCGGTCTGCGATTCTGTTTTGTTTTTCTGACCATCGCAGCGCTTAGTTTTCTGGGTCTCGGTATTCAACCACCGACAGCTGACTGGGGTTCTATGGTGCGCGATAACGCCTCGTTAATTACCTATGGTGATATCACGCCACTACTGCCGGCTGCAGCCATTGCGTTATTAACGGTGGGCGTTAATTTTGTAGTCGACTGGTTTCTGCACATGACCAGCGGCCTGAAGGAGGGTGAATAAGTGTACACCCGCAAACTTTGCAGTTTCAGCACTTGTGGACTGATCCATGTCAGATGAAGAACAGCAGAACAGCCTGCTGCTGGAGATGCGTGGTATCCATATCGAAGGACAAAGTGAGGAGGCATGGCTGCCTATCATTAAGGGTATCGATGTAACCTTACATCGCGGCCAGGTGCTGGGTCTGATCGGTGAGTCAGGTGCTGGCAAGTCTACACTGGGTCTGGCCGCAATGGGGTTCGCACGCCCCGGCTGTAGAATAACGGCGGGGTCCATAAAGTTCGATGGTATGGAACTCACCGAACAGTCTGATCGTGAATTACGTGCATTGCGTGGAGTGAAAATAGCCTATGTAGCGCAAAGTGCTGCTGCTGCATTTAATCCTGCTTATCGATTGATTGATCAGTTTACTGAAATACCTGTACAACACGGTATCTCTGATGAGCTGACAGCGCAGGCAGATGCGACGGATCTGTATACACGGTTCCAATTGCCGGAGCCCGGTTCAATAGGTTTTCGCTACCCGCATCAGGTCTCCGGCGGGCAACTGCAGCGAGCTATGACTGCAATGGCTCTGTCCTGCAGACCGGATTTGATTATCTTCGATGAGCCAACTACCGCACTGGATGTAACGACGCAAATTGAAGTACTCAGCACCATCCGCGGTATTGTTCGCGACTTTAACACCGCTGCAATCTACATAACCCATGACCTTGCCGTTGTCGCACAGATGGCAGACAGCATCATGGTATTGCGCTACGGCGAGCTGGTTGAAGAAAACGAAACAAAAGAAATGCTCAGCGCACCGCGTGAGGAATACACCAAATCACTGTGGGCTGTCAGGAGCTTTGTTAAGGACACCACTGACCAGGAGATCGATAGTCAGCCATTGATAGAAATTGATAATGTCACCGCCGGTTATGGCAAAAAATCAATAGATGTATTAAAAGACATTTCTTTTAAGATTCATCGCGGCGAAACCGTTGCGGTTGTCGGTGAATCCGGTAGTGGCAAAAGCACAACAGCAAGAGTGATTACCGGATTGCTGCCGCCACGAGCCGGTCAAATAATAATCGGTGGCGAACAAATGCCGGCTGACTATCGCAAGCGCAGCCGTGATCAGCTGCGCCATGTGCAGATGATATACCAGATGGCAGATACCGCTCTGAATCCGCGTCATACCATTCGCGATATTCTTGGCCGACCGTTGAGTTTTTATCTCGGTTTAAAGGGTGAAGCAAGAACAAAACGTATCCGTGAATTACTATCGTTAATTGAGCTCGAACCCGACGTATTTATTGATCGACTACCATCCGAGTTGTCAGGCGGACAGAAACAAAGAGTCAGCATTGCGCGGGCACTGGCAGCGGAACCTGAATTTATCATTTGTGATGAAGTCACTTCAGCGCTGGATCAATTAGTAGCAGAAGGTATTCTGAAGCTGCTTGATCGACTGCAGCGCGAATTTAATCTCGCCTACATGTTTATTACCCATGATCTTGCCACAGTAAAAGCGATTGCCGATACAGTGGTTGTGATGCTTGAGGGCAGAATTGTAGAGCAGGGCCCCAAAGATACTGTTTTTACTCCACCACATCACGAGTACACTGAACTACTGTTATCTTCTGTGCCCGAGATGGACCCTGACTGGATGGACAATCTGTTAGCGGCCAGAGAAAGGTCTTCCGACTGACGCCGTTGTATTGAAGGAGTAATATAAACGTGTCAGAAAAAAATACACCGACCAGCCTTGAAAAATTCAGATATCTTCAACCCGGGGATCGACTGAAGTCTGTGGCGGATCTCTGTCAGTTATCAGCGGTGCATGCACATGCTCTGAAGGGTAGCTCGGCACTGCCTCTGTCAACTGCTGACGGCATGATAGAAAACGTCATTGGCCGTTTTGAATTGCCGCTGGGTATCGCAACTAACTTTCGAGTTAATAATCGCGATTATCTGATACCAATGGCAGTAGAGGAGCCATCGGTGGTTGCGGCTGCGTCATTTATGGCAAAACTGGTAAGACAAAACGGTGGTTTTACTACTTCCAGTACAGCACCAATAATGCGAGGGCAGATTCAACTGCTGAATGTACATGATCTCGATGCCGCAAAATCCAAACTGTTAGATTGCAAAGACCAGATTATCGAACTTGCCAACACACACGATCAGGCGCTGTCAGAACTCGGCGGCGGATGTACGGATATAGAAGTACATACTTTTGCAGACACCGCCGTCGGATCAATGCTGGTACTGCATCTGTTGGTCGATGTCCGTGATGCCATGGGTGCAAATACAGTTAACTCAAAAGCCGAGTTGGTCGCACCTTTGGCAGAGTCACTCACAGGAGGTGAGGCTCGTTTGAGAATACTGTCTAACCTGGCGGATAAACGGCTCGTCAGAGCCAGTGTAAGCCTGAGCACAGAGTCCTTATCAACTGAAGATTATAATGGTCAGCGTGTGGCACAAGGCATAGTAGAGGCCTGTGCGTTTGCCGAGGTTGATCCTTATCGCGCAGCAACTCACAATAAAGGGATTATGAACGGCATTGATCCTGTGGTGCTTGCAACTGGCAATGACTGGCGGGCGGTAGAGGCCGGAGCACACGCCTGGGCAGCACATTCCGGCAGGTACACATCACTGACACGCTGGCGTATAGAAGACGATGGTAATCTTCACGGCAGTATTGAATTGCCTATGGCAATCGGACTTATCGGTGGGGCAACGCGTACGCATCCTGCGGCACAGGCAGCGTTAGCGGTACTGAAAGTAAAATCTGCCAATGAGCTCGGTGAAGTGATAGCAGCGGTTGGTTTGGCGCAGAATATGGCAGCCTTGCGTGCACTGGCCACAGAGGGCATACAACGCGGTCACATGGCGCTGCATGCCAGAAATATTGCAATTTCTGCAGGAGCCGAAGGTGAACAAGTGTCGACGGTAGCCGCCAGACTTGTTGAAGCAGGGGATATCAGTATTGATGCGGTAAAGCGAATACTACAAGAGAATTGAATGACCAGAGCCTGCGGTAAAGTCAACGTCACAAACAACATTGCACTAATCACAATCGTTATTGCAGAGAAAATTCAATGACAGAAATCAAACGCCCGATTAACATCCATAAGGCTTACCATGCACATGTTTACTTCGAGCAGAAAACATGCGAATTTGCCTCAGATCTATGTACAGAAGCCGGGAAGTTGTTTGGGTTAAAGGTTGGCACAGTTCATCAAAAGGCGATTGGTCCGCATCCTGTGTGGAGTTGTCAGATAATCTTCTCGGCCAGGCACTTTGATGAATTTATTCCATGGCTGGATGAAAACCGTAAAAACCTGACTGTTTTAGTACACGCAATTACCAGTGATGATCTAAGGGACCATACAGAGTTTGCGTATTGGTTGGGAGATAGCGTTGAGCTTAATTTGTCTTTCTTCAATGCCTGAAAAATGCTGTAATACCGAGAAAACTACTGGGAGAATAACTAGAAATTTCCATATTAGAGATTTCACATGCAAGTTAAGAAATAAGAATAGCCGGTAAAATCGTTGATGCGGATCTTCAGTCAGTGAGAGCTACAATGATAAATTCTGGTAAATATGGAAATAACAGCAGAGCTGGGTATCAGAAGTAAGAAAACCTGATATCGCAACTGAGACTGAAGGAGAAGTCTATGACCCTACAAGAAGAATCCAGTTTTTTAAGCAAGGTACCTTTTTTTCAGGCACTTGAACCGTCGCGGCTTAAATTACTTGCATTCACCAGTGACATGGTAAATTTTCAACACGGTGAAATAATATTTAAAGCAGGTGACCCGGCAGACTGTGCGTATGTGATTATGGAGGGTGAAGTTGAAATACTCAGTGTGGTCGATGAAGAATCCGTCGTCTCTGTTTTACAGCTAAACCAGATTTTTGGTGAGCTTGCGTTACTTAATGATGAACCACGTAGTGCGACATTGAGGGCAAAAGGAGAGCTTAAAGTGATGAAAATCAGTGAGTCCCTGTTTATGGAGCTAATACGTGAAAGTCCGAAGCTTGCGCTAAATGTTTTGCGGCAGTTAAGTCAGAAACTTGCTGATTCACATTTGCAGGTAGAGGAGCTAAGAGAGCAGCTTGCAAGAGCGGAAGATGACAAATCTGGCGGCACTTAAATTTTAACAAAAAATAGATCAAAAATTAATAAACCAATTTAGTATTCAATATTACTAATAATTGTAAAGCATAAGGAATTCCGCGCTGGCTACAACTGGCTGCCTCGGATCAGGTGCACCACTCTATGGACAGATCTCTGTATCGATATATCCTGAAGCTTAGTGCCGTACAGCAGTGTCTGCTACTGTTGCTTGTGCTTCTGTCAATGCCTGTTGTTTATATCACACTTGAGTTACCTAAACTGATAATCAATCAGGCTATCGGTGGAGAAGATGTGCCTGAAGTTTTATTTAGTTTTCCAATGAATCAAATAGATTATCTGGTCGTGCTTTGTCTGGCATTTTTGTTGGCTGTTATTGTCGCGGGGCTGCTCAAGTACGCAATAAATGTTGTGCAAGGTGTCATCGGCGAACAGATCCTGCGTAAGTTTCGGGCTTCTCTGTATGAGCAGGTATTAAGGTTTCCACTACCTATGTTTAAGCGGGTTTCTCAGGGGGAGATTATCCCTATGATTACCGCAGAAACAGAACCGCTAGGTGGGTTCATTGGTGTTTCAATCTCCCTGCCTATTCAACAGTTAGGCTTGCTGCTCACCTATCTGGTCTTCATATTTTTGCAGAACTTCTGGATGGGGCTGGCTGCTGTTTCTCTATACCCGTTTCAGATGTGGATTATTCCGCGTCTGCAAATGGTGGTAAACAAACTGGCCAAACTACGTGTACGAAAAATGAGGGAGATCTCGGCTGAAGTCGGTGAAACAATTTCCGGCATCGGTGAGATTCACGGCAATGATACCAGCCGTCGAGAACGCGCCTTTTTCAGCAACAGCCTTGATAACATTTATTCTTTACGGTTTGATATTTACAAGCGTAAATATTTTATTAAATTCCTGAATAATTTTCTGGCTCAACTGACGCCATTCCTTTTTTACATGGCAGGTGGCTATTTTGTGATCGTCGGGGAGTTATCGCTCGGTTCCTTAATCGCAGTGCTGGCGGCCAATAAAGATTTGGCATCGCCGTGGAAGGAATTGCTTCGATATTACCAGCAGAGAGAAGATGTACGAGTCAAGTATCAACAAATAGTTGAGCAGTTTACACCGGACCAATTGCTGGATTTAGATTTACTTAACCAGGTGCCATCAGAGTCTTTGCAATTTAGTGGTGCGCTGCAACTGCGAAATGTAAGCTATTCAGAGTCGGAAAATCCGCACAGTATTAAACGTATGACTGCCACTATTAATCTTGGTGAACACACACAGATACTCGGCGATAACAACAGTGGAAAATCTGATCTTGCAAAAATGATAGCCTGTTTCTATTACCCGACAAGCGGATCAATCCTTTTAAACGGCAGTGCTACATCAACGCTTCCGGAAGCAGTCACCGGCCGTCAGATTGCTTATGCTGATGCAACCAGCTATCTGTTCTCTGGAAGTATTTTTGACAATATTGTATATGGCCTTCAGCATTCCCTGACTAACCCGGAATCTGAAGACTGGATTGATTATAAAATGGCGGGTGTCGATAATCTGCAGGAATTGAAGGAAAAGATTGTAGATCTTATCGATGAAATGGGTTTTAGCGCAGACCTTTTTCGCTTTGGAATGTCTGGCCGTCATAAACACAACGGCAGCGACACTATAGTTTCCGATATTAAGCGCGCACGCCAGGTGATGTTTAGCAAAATTGATGGTGGTAACCTGGCCAAACTGGTAGAACCATTTAATTCAGATAAATACAATGTCAATTTAAGCGTTGCTGAAAATCTGTTATTTGGAAACCTGACAGACGATAAGTATTCTATAAAAAACCTCTATGATCTACCGGAGGTAAAAAAGGTTCTAAAACAAACAGGTCTGGATAAAGAATTTAATCGTATCGGCATGCAATTGGCTGAATTGATGGTGGAGTTATTTACCGATGTAGAGCCTGGAAGTGAATTGTTTGATCAGTTCAGTTTTGTTGGTCCTGATGAGCTAACTGTTTTACAAAAGCTACTGTCGCGACGCGAGGTCGGACGAGCACCTAAAGCGGTTGCCATGCCCGAGAGAGATATTATCAGTTCCCTTCCGCTTCAGTTAATTGTTTCAAGACATCGACTGGATTTGCTTGATGAGACTCTACTGAGGAATATAGTAAAAGCTCGCAAAATACTTATGCAACAATTAGAAAATTCAGACATTGATTACACGCCATTTTCTGCTGAAGCGTATCAACCTTCATTATCAGTACAGGAGAATATTTTATTCGGAAAAATAGTGTATGGGCAGGCCTATGCTGAAGAGAAAGTAATGGAAGCCATTGACGAAACCGTCAGTTCTATGGGTCTATACCGTAAAATTGCATCTATCGGGCTGGACTATGAAGTCGGAGTAGGTGGCGCTCGCCTCAGCGCTGCACTTAGGCAAGTGTTGGTACTGTGCCGATGCATATTGAAGCAGCCAGAATTATTAATCTTAAACGAAGCCACTAACGCGCTGGATGAAGGCGCTGAACACAGAATCATTCAGTTACTGAGAGAAAAGCAGAAGGGTAAATCATTTGTGCTTGTGTCTGGCACGAACAACCGGGACGATTCTTTTGATCGACATATCTGTCTAAGTGAAGGCCGGTTGGACAATAATTGAGACCTCAAACCAGCGTTATTACCTGAACAAAACCAGACAATTCAAGCCAAACAACTCATGCCTGACAGCACAAAAATATAATATTAATTTGAATTATCCATTTATTTTGTAAAAACATTAAAATTCTTATTTATCGCCGCCGGAAGTTTTCTTGTGAAGTATATTGTTATGTTGTTGGCCGTTTTCATGCTGAATACCACACCGGTAATTGCTGCTGATTTTCCTTCCTGTACGCAAATACTATCTGATCAGGATGGTGATGGTTTTGGTTATGAAAACTCTCAAACATGCGTGGTGGATGACACCACCAGTTTTGTACCTGTGCCGGGACCATGTATTGATGATAACGCCGACGGCTTTGGCTGAAATGGTGTGGCCACCTGCGAAGTTGAAGTAGTCGCCAATCCCGAGTGTGTTGACACCACCCCAATCGGAGACGGATGGGGTTGGGACGGCTCAGCGTCCTGCAGGGTAGTACCAAGGGCTGAGTTTCCCGAGCAGGAGTTGGAGCTGTTAAAGCAAAATCTGCTCGATGTATCTCCGCAGGGCACACAACATCACACCATAATATTTTGCCCGGCAGCAGCTGAGACATATACGTTTCTGATAAACGGCAGACTCGACTACTTTGTTGGTACCGACTTCCAAGCCAGTGGCATGTGGTCAAGCGGTATGTTCGACAGAGATCAGAGTCTACATATTTTTCTGCAAAATGAATTTAGTACGATGGAGATCGTTGATTCCGGAAATGTTCGATTTAGAGGAGAGTTGTGCGTTTTCTTCTAAAGTCTGAGCTCGTGTGAATGTTTGGATGTTGCAGGTTTCATCCAATTAGACACCACGCGCGATGTCAAAAATGTTTTACCGCTTCACAGAACCCGAACCTTTAAAGCGGGTTCGGGAACGTGAAACTGATAGCTTAATTTCGAGCGTAGCAATTGTTTATACGGCTAGCCTGCATTGTTCATGAGGATTCGGTGTCCAGAGTCATTATCGCTAAACAGGTCGCCCGATCGCCTGAGAAGCGTGGCCCGCCACGCGACGAGGGGGATCGGACGAGATGTGACGCGATAATGGCTTCTGGTATCGAATAGACAGTGTGTAAGATAGAAAACATTGCCAAAAGACTACCAAACTCTAT
>CAZKAQ010000100.1:10700-14120 GCA_964550655.1 uncultured Granulosicoccaceae bacterium | reverse complement strand
ATCTTTGATTCCACAGCTACGCGCCCCGAGCAAATTTTTTCTTTTGCAAATATCAGTAAGTATTCAACGCAAGAAGAAAATTCACTGTGAAACCAAATCTCTGCGCGATATGCTCGCCATTTCATGAGTAGTCCGGGTTAAAGTAATCGTTGTGCAACTGCTAAAGCAGCAACTTACGTAGTATTACATTGAGGATGGAATCGAGAGGCACACAAGTAGTGTTCGTTATAGGTGGCTGTGACTTCAACTGAAAAGTATAGATACTACCTGGCAAAATAACAGGTAAATCCCACCTGATAGTTGCTTTTCAGATGGCGAGCTTTAATGTTATACTGTATGAATGTACAGTAGTATCTACCGGCCCTGGTTGGGTATGACCGGATTATATACAGTATCGAGGTTGTTATGCAGGAAACACCATTGCTGCGACGAGGCAGGGGAGCTGTCAGTAATGCCACTGGCAGGTTTGAGGCCCTGCGTCATCGTGATATTGATGATGGCTGGAGTTCCTACATAGAGCCCGAAACCAAAATCGCTACTCAGTGGTGCGATGATACTAATCGCAGCATCATTACCCGCAACCAGTCACCCGATATTCACTTTGACCGGTCGATAAACCCGTACCGGGGTTGCGAGCACGGTTGTATCTATTGCTTTGCGCGGCCATCGCATACTTATCTTGGTCACTCAGCCGGACTGGATTTTGAAACCAGGCTCTATGCCAAACGCGATGCACCTCGTTTGCTTCGTGCTGAGCTGTCAAAGGCTGGCTACCGCTGTGAGCCGATAGCAATTGGTGTCAACACAGACGCATGGCAGCCACTTGAAAAGAAATTGCAGATCACAAGACATTTGTTAGAGGTTTTACTGGAAACCAATCATCCGGCGTATCTTATTACCAAGTCATCCCTGATTGAACGAGATATCGAACTGCTCGTGAGCATGGCTGAAAAAAATCTTGTCTCTGTCTGTATCACGCTAACCACGCTTGATCGCAAGCTTGCGAGAACGCTTGAACCGCGTGCAACAGCGCCGCATCGCAGACTCAAAACTCTTGAGAAACTCAGCCATGCGGGAATTCCAACGCGGGTGTCTGTGTCGCCGGTAATACCTGCGCTCAATGAAGAAGAAATAGATGCAATAGTCAATGCATCTGCAGATGCCGGTGCAAAAGCGGCTTATGCAATCGTTTTGCGTCTGCCGCATGAGTTACAGCAGTTGTTTCCGCAATGGCTTGAACAACACTATCCGCTACGTGCTGCAAAAATAATGAAAGCGATTCGCTCTGTCAGAGTAAACAAAGTCAATAATGCAGAGTTTGGCAGTCGTATGACTGGCAGCGGACCACGTGCAGAGATTATCAGGCAGCGTTTCGAACTTGCCTGTAAGCGTGCAGGCTTGTCGGTGGGGCGTGACTTTGAACTTGACTGTATGCAATTCAAACCACCCGGCAGAGGCGGGCAGTTGTCGCTGCTTTAGTATTTTTAACAGACTTGCTGTGACAGATATTACTGCGTAACTCTGCAATGAAAGTTTGCGGGCTTACTTTGTGTCAGGCCTTACCGCGGCGTGATCTTTTTGCCGAAGTAACTCTGAGGTCTTTTATTTCCAGCATTTCGCACTCATCGCGGATCATTTCTTCAATATTACTTGGATACAAGCGACAGTCTTCCGGTCTGTGCTGGTAGATAGCACAAGTGTATCTTTTACGACCGGTGTTCAATGCGGAATGAGTGGATATTTCCACTTCAAGAAAAGGGCAAAGTGTTAGTTGTTTGCCAGTGTCGGGGCAATGCCAGATCTCACCACATTTAACGTACTGGTATATATGGGGTTGATAGCGTTCCCAGTTTTCTATTTCTTCAGTGGTTGCTGAGAGTGCACCATCACCGTATTTGATACAACACTTGCCGCACTGATTACAGTCTTTCATGCTGTTGGTCTCAGCCGGGTAATGTTGTAAAAACGATGAGAGCAGGTCTGTTTCAGGTGTCTTTAGCCTTTCGATTAATGCTACCGCACTTTAATCTTTGCGCTGTGCTAAACCGTCACTAAAAACAGGGCTAACGACAGGGGCGCACCCAACAGTGGATGCGCCCCTTTTATTGCCTTCATGATCAGGCTATTTCGTCACGGATGGTCTCGCGACGAAGAGGTTTTTAGTTTCTATCGATTTCAGCCGCTTCCCGCAGGTCTCGAATAAAGTCTGCAACAGCATTATTTGCCATCACGCCACGCAGTTGATCTTTAACTGATTCAAATGGCTGCGGGTCTTTGGCACGCTTGTCGGCCAGCTTAATGATGTGATAACCGAATTCAGTCTTCACCGGAGTTGCTGAGTATTTGCCAACTTCCAGTTCGGCAGTTGCTGCAGCGAATTCAGGCACCATAGTGGCTGCATCAAACCAGCCAAGCTCACCGCCACTTTCACCGGAAGGTCCGGTAGAGTACTTTTTAGCGGATTCGGCGAAGTCTGCTCCGCCGTCCAGTTCAACAATGATCTCTTTAGCTTTGGCTTCATCTTCCAGCAGTATATGGCTGGCATTGTATTCATGAGCCTGGTTGGCGGCGATCTGTTTTTCATACTCGGCTTTGAGCGCCTCATCGCTGGTATCCACATCAGCGGAGAACTTAGTGAGCAGAGCGTTTGCGAGGATGCGCGCACGCATGGTTTTCATTTCCGCCTCTATCTCGGGGGACTGATCGAGGCCTTGCTTGATAGCCTCCTGTCGCATCACTTCGAGCGTGACGAGTTCATCCAATACCTGTTCGTCAGATGCCTGCTGGCCTCGCGCCCTGAATTGCTCGATGTGAGTCTGACGCTCCAGTTCGGTGATGGTCTCACCGTTGACTGTCGCAATGGTCGGAGAATCCTGGGCTATAGCCGCGGAGCAGAGTATTGATGAGACGAAAACAGTGGTAAGGACGCGTTGCATGAGGAGTTTGCCTGCGAGGAAAATGTCCCTCTAAATATAGCGCCAAAACGCCGCTATTCAAGTTTGTCAGGCCGCCGGACGGCCCCGGGGCCTGAGTGATGGCCCAAGCGCTGACAATAATCTCGCAATATCGACAAGTTCAGGCAGACAAATGGAGGAGAGTCGGCGAGCTATGGATAGCTAAGCCAACGCTGTGAACTGGGGGATTACGGTAAAATGCTGCCCCGTCTGTTGATCATTCTCAACCTGCACCGGGCACCCGCAAAGCTGAAATTCACATCCCGTTCATCGTCTAAAAGGTGACTCAGATCTCTGCCCGGGGTTAATCGTGCAGCCGGTCAGCCTGACGACACTGGTTTCATTTACTATAGTGTTCCCATCAGGCGGTATACTGCATCGCTAACTCACTACCAGAAAGCACGACGTGACAGAAAACGAATCCCCCAGGCCAGAGTTGCAGCCAGAGTCGCAGCCAGAATCGCAG
>CAZKAQ010000100.1:0-10600 GCA_964550655.1 uncultured Granulosicoccaceae bacterium | reverse complement strand
TCGCAGCCAGAATCGCAGAAAAAAAAGCAGAGTCCCTTCATGGACCTGATCGTCAGTATTATTGTGCCTTCGATTATTCTGATGAAATTCAGCGGCGAGGACCGGTTGGGTCCGACCGGTGCGTTACTGTTGGCATTGTCGTTTCCGGTGCTATGGGGTCTTTATGATCTGATGAAGAATGGCGTCAGGAACTACGTTGCTATTCTCGGTGTGGTCAGCGTACTTTTGACCGGCAGTATTGGTTTGTTGAAACTCGACGCACAATGGCTGGCGGTAAAAGAAGCGGCAATACCGCTTGTGATTGGTATTGGTGTGCTGGTGGCAAATTTCTTTGGTTTTCCGTTGATTCGAAAGCTGCTCTATAACCCGACTATTATGCAGGTTGATCGTGTTGATGAGGCTTTAAAGACACGTGGTAATCAACAGCAATTTCTCAAACAACTCGATCGCGCTAACATCCTCTTTGCGTGCACGTTTTTCTTTTCAGCCGTTGCAAATTATGTATTAGCCAAAATGATAGTAAAGAGTGACAGTGGCACAGAGGCATTTAACCAAGAACTCGGCCGTATGACGTTGTTGTCTTATCCGGTTATTGCAATACCCTCAATGATTATGATGCTGGCTATTTTCTACTACATCTGGCGCACCATTCGTAAACTGACGGATCTGAAGCTTGAGCAGGTAATCGTTGGTGGCGAAGAAGAAGCGGATGAATAAGCCAATCTAATGTTAAATCACCAGTTAAATACAGGGCACGGCATTTGACAGCAGGGTAGAATGGGTTATCTGGCCTGACCGGCTTTTCCTACCGGATTGATCATCGGTTTTTGCATCCCACCATGTCCCAGTACTTTGAAATACATCCGCAGACCCCGCAGCAACGGTTGATCAACAAGATCGTTGATGTTCTGCGCGCCGGCGGAGTGATCGTGTACCCGACGGACTCGTGCTATGCCCTCGGATGCACTTTGGACAACAAAAGCGGCCTGGAGCGCATCTACCGCATCAGGCGGTTGAGTAAAGGGCACCATATGTCCTTGATCTGCGGCGATTTATCCTCAATTTCTATCTATGCAAAGGTGGATAATCGTGATTACCGGCTGCTCAAATCAATGACACCCGGTCCTTACACGTTCATTCTCAAGGCAACCAACGAGATTCCGCGGCGGCTATTGCATCCGAAGCGAAAATCGATTGGTATACGTGTGCCGGACAATAATATTGTCAGTGCGCTGCTGGCTGAATTGGGCGAACCTATGATGAGCACCACATTATTGATGCCCGGAGAAGATTATCCGCTCAGTGATCCCTATGATATAAGCCAGTTACTCAAATCAGAGGTAGACGCGGTCGTTGACGGCGGTGCCTGCGGTCTGGAGGAAACCAGTGTTATCTCACTCGAAGACGAAGTGGAAGTTATACGAGAAGGAAAAGGAGACATCGGTAAGCTGTGTTAAGCGCCCGGTGCCAATAAAATATGATGTTTCCAGAGAAGTGATTTTATATGCCTGACAATGAGCCGGACAATCTGGACTCGCACCCTGATATGTCCGTCCCGGTCGCAATGGTTCTGGGCCAGCCCTATGACGACGCCCCGAAAGACCTCTACATCCCGCCTGATGCTCTGGAAGTTTTTCTGGAGACATTCGAAGGCCCGCTCGATCTACTACTCTATCTGATCAAGCGCCAGAATCTGGATATCCTCGATATCCCCGTCGCCGCTATTACCGCGCAGTACATGCAATATATTGCGGTGATGGAAATGATGCGTATCGAGCTTGCAGCCGAGTACCTCGTCATGGCAGCCATGTTGGCTGAAATAAAATCGCGTCTGCTGTTGCCCCGTATTGATGAAGAGGAAGACGAAGACGATCCTCGCGCTGAGCTGATAAGAAGACTGCAGGCTTACGAGCAATTCAAGAACGCAGCACAGGATCTGGATTCACTCAGCCGCATGGAGCGCGATGTTTTTGATGCCGGTGCCGGACTGCCGGTACTTGAGAACCGGCAGCCGCTGCCGGATGTCACGCTTGAGGAAATGCTAACGGCTTTTCGTAGCGTGGTCATGCGTGCCAATCTGAATCAGCACCACAATATTCAACGTGAAGCACTGTCTGTTCGGGAAAGAATGTCAAACCTGCTCGCCACTTTGAATGAACGCGGTGAGATTGAATTTTTATCTTTATTCACACCTGAGGAAGGCAGGGCTGGATGTGTTGTGAGCTTTCTGGCGATGCTCGAGTTATGCAAGGAATCGTTGCTTGAGATTGTTCAGGAAAAACCATTTGCTCCCATTTTTCTGCGCCCCGCCAGCGCTTCTGACAACGCGGACCGGGTGAATTTTGATGACGCCTCCGACCCCGATTCTGACTACGCATAACAGCACGGTAAAACCCAGTGGCACCTGACCAAATAAAAAAAATACTAGAAGCCGCATTGATGGCTGTAGATAAACCACTAACGATTGCACACCTGCATGTACTCTTCGCGAATGAAGAAGTACCAATTGAACGTGCGCAAATAAAAGACGCACTGACCGAACTGCAAGCCGAGTATGAAGATCGTGGCGTCAGTATTGTTGAAGTCGCCAGCGGTTATCGGGTACAGATAGATCAGGAATTCTCGCCGTGGATATCACAGCTGTTTGAAGAGCGTGCACCAAAGTATACCCGTGCCTTACTTGAGACACTGGCGCTGGTCGCTTACCGTCAGCCGATCACACGCAGTGAAATCGAAGAAGTACGTGGTGTATCGGTCAGTACCAACATAATCAAAACACTACTCGAACGCGAGTGGGTCAGGGTGGTTGGCCATAAAGAAGTCCCTGGTCGACCGGCAATGTATGCAACCACTAAAGAGTTTCTCGACTACTTCAATTTGCGACGCATTGATGAACTGCCCCCGTTAAGTGAACTGAAAGACCTCGACAGCATCGCCAAAGAAGCCGGCTTGCCGGTCGGTCCTGTGGAAGAAGCTGAAGCCGCTGCAGATGCAGGTGAGACTGAAGAAACACAGGGCATGGATGAGGATTCAGTCAACGAAGAGCTCATTTCAAAAGAACTCAGTGAAGACGGTGATCACCATGATGCAGGTAATGTGGTTCTGCATTAACATACCCTGCGGACGAGGCGACTTGCCTCGATAAGCACTCTCAAAACTGACTAGACACTGGCAGGTAGCGATGGCGCACTGTTCGCTGGTGGAACCTCAGTTTACTTTATCAAATTTTCGAGCTGCCAGAAATCCGCTCCAGTAGTTTCTGATCGGTGTCAGTCGAGTTACCTCTTCTACTACTGATGTATTGTCTTTGCACATCAGCTGCAGGAGCTTGTATTGCAAAGTCTGGTATACATACAGCGCTTTATAGTTGCGGCGTTCTTCGTCTGTTGCCGCCGTTGCCTTTCGAGCTAATGCTTCGAGGCTTTGCAGCATATCCTGCCGCAGCTTTGTGAGTTCAGTTGCAAAATAGGCGTTGACCGCTTCATTGTTTGCGGCAGGCGTTAACAGCGCCGGACTGATATCTGCAGCTTCCAGTGACGATATAGGTAGGCATAACAAGCCGCTATCGACGTGCTGTCGCAGATAACGCAGACACCTAAACCTGGATAACACAACGCCTGCATTGTGTACTGATTCGTTACCTTCCTGCGTATCACATAGCAGGTGGCAGGCTACAGCGCCGGTGTCTGAATGGAATTGCTGATTCTGCTGGTCAGTTGAAGGACTGCCCGATTCAAGCAGGGTCGCATAACCGTTCAGCAGTTGTTTCAGTTGACTTCTGATCACGGGAGTCATGGTAGTAAACGCGACCATGACCGGATGGCTGAACGTTTCTTTTTCAAGTTCCTGCCGCCACCACTCAAGTTTGTGTTTGGCGACTTCAACTTCACGGCTTTGAAAACCAAGCTTGCTGAAAATTGATATCAGAGTTGTGACCAGTCGTTGTTTTTCCTGTAGCTCCGGGTGGCTGTGCAGCAGGGCATAGTATCTTGCGCTGCCGGCGGGTATAGCCTGGTCGAACCATTCCATGACGCTGGCAGTATTGTTTTTACTATCAGCTGCGCTATTGGCACTAGTGGAATCAGCCATGCTGGATGTTGTGCAGTCTGGTGGTTCGAAGGTTTACAATGAGTTTATTGGAGTACATAGGCTGGCTGTGCCAATCGGTCGCGTATCAACAGAGCCGTCTGCCAGTATAAAAAAGCAGAGTCAAAAAAATCTGTCAGGCAGATTTGCTACACCGTAGCCGGGCTATCTGCGATCGCTTCAGACGCCGGTGTATCAGGCAGTTGTCTCTGCAGCAGCTGGAGTTTTCTGATCGCTTCGCTTTTGTGTTTCTCAGAGGTCAGGTCTGCAATGATTATATCAATTCTCTGTGCCAGGTAGGCTTTTCTGTTTTTGTCGAGAATTTCCAATGCGGCCTTATAGGCGCTATCGGTTTCCGATAGCAGCGCACCGGTGACTTCACCTTTTGGAATCGGGCAGATAGAACGCAGTAAATCGCAAACGATAGGGTATTCCAGAAGATGAAGCTGTTGCATTCTTGAGGCCTCTTTCTGTACCAGTTGCAAGCTGGTTGTCTCGTCTTTCTGGCTTAGTGCTCGCTGCATCATCGCGGTGATAACTTCATTCAATGATGAAATCGCGTGCTTTTGTTCAGTCAGATCTGTGGCGAGTCCGAAAGCGGTATCGTGGCAGACATCGAGATCTTTTTTTACAGCGGTGACTGATTCGGCGCAGGTATCGTCGGTTAGTCCCACGCTGCGGGCGATTAAAGACTCAAGCGTGCTGTGGAATTGTGTGAGTTCCTGTTGATCTTTGAGTTGTGCGTTGGCGATTTCGGCAGCTGTTGGTGACGATGCCCCTTCGAAGTACTGTGGAGATTCGTGTCGCCGTATGAGGTGACGCTCCCAGGCGCCGGGCCATTTGGAAAACGAGTTGTTCATCTGACTGCATTCTCCTGCGTTTCGTCTTAAGATCGGGGTGAAGCAACTAATGAGTATAGGAGGATTAAACTGAATTACAGTGATCGGTAATTACTATGCGGTCAGTAAAAGAGGTTATCAGGCGTCAAAGGTCAGTCATCTGATAGACAAATGCGGCGTATTTTCAAGTAAAGCTGTTGCCTGAGACAGTTAACCTTCACGCCGCAAATGGTGCCCGTTTTCTGTTTATTAATTGTTAATTTATTATTGTTAATTCGGGCACAGTAATTCTACGGTAATTTATAAAAAACAGGGTAAGTCGTCAAAATTTGCGGACTGCCTGACGAATCATCAGGATGCTGTTGTGTACATCATATAGTTAACGTCTACATCGCCTCCCGTTGAGTATGTCTTACTGAAAGGCTGGTAATGCAGGCCGGTAATATCCTGCGGTTGCAATCCGGCGTTACGGGACCAGGCAGATAACTCTGACGGTTTTATAAATCGGTTCCAGTCGTGGGTGCCTCGCGGCAACAGGTTAAGTATGTACTCAGCACCGACAATAGCCATTAACCAGGATTTATTGTTGCGGTTAAGGGTTGAGAAAAATGCAACACCGGAAGGCTTGAGTAGCTTGCGGCAGGCTGATACTACGTTTTCAGGTTCAGGTACATGTTCCAGCATTTCCATGCAGGTGATTATGTCAAACGTACCTTCGTGCCTGTCTGCATAGTCTTCAGCGCTGCAGCATTCGTAGTTCAGGTTGGTTATTCCGGCTTCCATGGAATGCAGTGTCGCGACTTCAAGCGCTGCCTCTGATAAATCGATGCCGGTAACCGCAGCGGCGCCTGCGTTTGCAATAGATTCAGATAAAATGCCACCACCGCAACCTATATCGAGCACGCGTTTGCCCTCGAGCGGTGCGTGCTGGCTTATATAGTTCAGTCGCAGCGGGTTGATTTCATGCAGCGGCTTGAATTCGCTCTCGGTGTCCCACCAATGGCTCGCTATCTCGCTGAATTTGTCTATTTCTGTGTTGTCGACGTTCGTCATGTTGATCCGTGATTCATGGCTTTGGCTATGGATGCGCAAGCTATCAGGCTTTGCCACACTCTACTCTGAGTTATTGCAAGCCGGCAAGCTTTGCGGTCTTTCAGTATTGGTGCGGTAAACGGGATGGGTTGGCGTCGGTTTGCGCTTTAATTCTGCCCCGATATCACTTTTTACGGCATGCATTGGCGTTGGTTTCGGCACGGCAATTACAGGTAGATTTTCAGTCTCTAAAACTAGCCTAATTATAAGCAGTGTATGGTACAATAACAGAGATACAAAACACCCTTCCAGATTTGCTCCCTGCAGCTGTATTATGAATCACTACCTGAGTAAAAATGTCTGATTTTGCAAAGGAAATACTACCGGTAAATCTCGAAGACGAGATGCGCCAGTCCTACCTTGATTACGCCATGAGCGTGATCGTCGGTAGAGCGCTGCCGGATGTCCGTGACGGGCTCAAACCGGTACATCGCCGCGTGCTCTACGCAATGAGTGAACTCGGTAATGACTGGAACAAATCCTACAAAAAATCCGCTCGTGTTGTCGGTGATGTTATCGGTAAGTACCACCCGCATGGTGATACTGCGGTTTACGACACCATCGTGCGGATGGCGCAGCCTTTCTCAATGCGCTACATGCTGGTGGACGGGCAGGGTAACTTCGGTTCCATAGACGGTGACTCTCCGGCTGCCATGCGATACACAGAAGTTCGTATGGCACGTATTGCCCATGAGCTACTGGCCGATCTCGACAAAGACACGGTCAACTTCAGTGAAAACTACGACGGCTCAGAGACAGAGCCCGCTGTGTTGCCGGCACGTATACCGAACCTGCTTATCAATGGTTCATCCGGTATCGCTGTGGGTATGGCGACAAACATACCGCCACACAATCTTACCGAGGTGATCAATGGCACGCTGGCTATGCTCGATAACCCGGACATCACGCTACCTGAGTTAATGGAACATATACCGGGTCCCGATTTTCCAACCTCCGGCATTATCAACGGTGCGCGCGGCATTCGCGAGGCCTATGAAACAGGTCGCGGACGTGTCTATGTGCGAGCCGAGGCCGCTGTAGAGCACAACGAAAAAACCGGTAAAGACACCATTATTGTCACCGAGCTGCCGTATCAGGTTAATAAGGCACGATTACTCGAAAAGATAGCCGAGCTGGTAAAAGACAAAAAGATTGAAGGCATTACCGAACTGCGTGACGAGTCCGATAAAGACGGTATGCGTATGGTCATTGAACTGCGCCGTGGTGAGCCGGGCGATGTACTGCTGAACCAGTTATACAAACAGACGCAATTGCAGACCGTGTTCGGTATTAACATGGTTGCGTTGCGGGACGGGCAGCCGCAGTTACTCAACTTAATAGATATCCTCGATGCGTTTATTCGCCATCGTCGCGAAGTAGTGACGCGCCGCACCATCTTTGATTTACGCAAAGCGCGGGAACGTGCACACATTCTTGAAGGTCTCGCGGTAGCGCTGGCTAATATTGATCCGATCATTGATCTGATTAAAGCGGCACCAAACCCGCCAACTGCAAAAGAACAACTGGTGGCAGGTGTCTGGAAGCCGGGCTCTGTAGTAGATATGCTCGAGCGTGCCGGTGCTGCCGGATCAAAACCGGACGACCTCGGAGACGAGTTCGGTATGCTTGATGATGGTTACCATCTGTCGCCCGTGCAGGCGCAGGCAATTCTCGATCTGCGTCTGCACAGGCTTACCGGTCTTGAACAGGACAAAATTCTCGACGAATATCGCGAGATATTAACCAGAATCGAAGGCTTTATGGAGATTCTGGAAAACCCGGATCGATTGCGTGAAGTAATCCGCGAAGAATTACAGGAAGTCCTGGAGCAGTTCGGTGATGAGCGCCGTACCCGAATTCTGATTGATCATTCAGAGATGACAGTCGAAGATCTCATCTCCGATGAAGACGTAGTGGTCACGCTGTCACATGCGGGCTATGCCAAAGCCCAGCCATTGTCTGACTACACAGCTCAGAAGCGTGGTGGTAAAGGTAAGTCTGCCACGTCAATGAAAGATGAAGATTTCATCGACAAGCTGTTTGTCGCAAGTATGCACGATACCGTGCTGTTTTTTACCAGTGTCGGTAAGGTCTACTGGAAGCGTGTCTATGAACTGCCGATAGCCAGTCGTGGTGCACGTGGGCGGCCAATTATTAATTTGCTGCCGCTTGAAGAAAATGAAAGAGTCAGTGCAGTACTGACAGTCCGGGAATACTCTGAAGATCAGTATGTATTTTTTGCTACCCGCAACGGCGTAGTAAAGAAGACCTCACTTGCTGATTTTTCCAGACCACGTGCGAATGGCATCATTGCCATTGATCTGCGGGTAGATGATCAGCTGATTAATGTTGCCCTGACTGACGGCGGTCAGGACATCATGCTGTTATCAAGCAGCGGTCGGGCGATGCGCTTTGATGAAAGCGCGGTACGTAAAATGGGACGTACAGCGGCAGGTGTCAGAGGTATAAGAATCGCTGAAGGTGAAGCAGTTATCGCATTGATTGTTGTTGAAGCTGATGGCGATATTCTCACTGCAACAGAAAACGGCTATGGCAAACGCAGTCTCACCACCGAGTATCCAACCAAGGGCCGTGGTGGTAAGGGCGTTATCGATATAAAAACCTCCGAGCGTAACGGCAAGGTTGTGGGCGCGGTGCAGGTGCAGGAAAACGATGAAGTCATGCTCATCACCAACAACGGTACGTTAATTCGTACTGCGGTTGATGGCATCAGTACACTGGGTCGCAACACTCAGGGCGTCAAACTGATCAGAACCAGCGCTGAAGAAAAGCTGGTTCAGGTGGTCAGAGTAGTTAATGAAGATGACGCAGAAGAAGGCGGTGATGATTCCGGCGACAGTGGTGGTGCCGCTGACGATCAGTCTGCCACAAGTGAATCAGATACTGACGTAGATGAAAGCGAAACTGATGATGGTGACTAAGAGGACGAGTAGCTTGTTAACTGTGTGAAGCGACACTGCGGTTTCCTTGCAGAAAGTTTTCACAGAACAAACACTACAGCTGTAACCCGCACCAGCTCCGGGAAGCTGGCGATCTGTCAGATCGTAAAGATCCTGAAACCAAAGTAGCTCGATCTCTTGACAATCAACTTGTGTCTATCGATTTGGTATCATGAGTTTCCCGGATCAGGTAGATCACCATGTCGCAGATAGTCGCTGGTAAAAAGTCTCGAAAAAAACAATCGACTTTCGAAAAACTGTGGGCCCGGGCTGCAAAACTGCGTGCACAAAATGCAAGATTCACCGCAGATCTCGATGCTGTAGTTGCGCGGATGGAGAACACTATATTACCGCGTGAGGTTGAGCTTGCACGTCAACAGATTCCGTTGCTACAAAAGTTATTGACCCTCGGGCAGCGTAAATCAATGACAAACTGGGAACGCGAAACCCTCGATGACTGGATACGTGAGCTGGTCGAGATAACTCAGGTACACGGTCTTTTCAACGAAGAACTCATGGATGACGTTGCCCGTTATGACGCCTTCAGAATAGGAGTGACGTTAGAAGATGATTCGATACCGCCTCACAAACAGTTCGTCGAAATTATAAGACAGGCCGAAGAGGAACGTGCTGAAGCTGTCAAAAGGGAGCAGGAGGAACGACAGCAAAACAGTGAAAAATTAAAAGAAATGCTGATTAGCGAAGCGGAGCATGAAATTAACCGCAAGCTGGATGCAATGCTTGGTCCCGAACCCGCTAAGCAGGAGAAACACTCACTGACCGAAGACTTATGGGCTGATGAGCTTGATGTTGAGCAAGAGCGTCAGGTTGAAGCGTATCATATCAGGCGCGCCGCTCTGTACGAACAGATGATGGCGGACAGACTTGCCGAGATCGACGCAGTATTTAGCGAAGATTTCACCACCGATGAAGATGATGAATTTAATTTCGACGATTTTGATTTCGCAGACTTTGACGCAGATCCGGATTTTGGATCACATTCCCACTCACCGGATTCTGCACCTGCGGCGGGCAAAAAAGCGGCATTGAGTAACGAGACATTTCAACGACTGTTCAGAGCAACCGCCGGTAAGCTTCACCCTGACCGGGAGCCGGATAGTGAGGTCCGCAAGGAAAAGCAAAGACTCATGGCAAACCTGCTCAAAGCCAGAAAAAAGGGTGATGTTATGACCATCCTTGAAATGTATGAAACCTATGTAGGAGAACACGAAGGATTCTCAAAGGCTGACCAAAAGTCCCTGATTGATTCGCTCAAACAGATGATTGAGGAGCTTGAAGATCAGAAAGAGGAAATAGCGTTTCAGTCTCCATTGCATGCCACGGCGTATCATGCTTTTTATCATCAGAGCAGGAAAAAAATTGATGCCGCATTTGTTGAACGATTAAATGACATGAAAGCGCAGCAAAAAATCATTGCACAGTTGATCAGGACCATCACGAGCTTAAAATCATTAAAGCCGCAACTTGCGGCACGTTACGATTCAATATCCTGTTCTGAACCGACATTCGAAGACTTTATGAATTTTGTCGAGAAAGGTCGGCCGTTCTAGCCCGAACTATTCATGAAATGGCGAGCATATCGCGCAGAGATTTGGTTTCACA
>CAZKAQ010000099.1:0-14370 GCA_964550655.1 uncultured Granulosicoccaceae bacterium | reverse complement strand
ATCAGACAAATGTGTGACCGCGTGGCTGTTATGCGCAACGGTCATATTTGTGAAATCGCTGATACCGAGGAGTTGTTTGTTAACCCGCAGCATGAGTACTCCCGTCATCTGTTGGAGCTGATGCCTCGTATGGATGTGATTGGAGCCAGGTAGTTATACACCAATGTATAACTATTGCAGTCTGAATTGCCGCACATGCTGTAAGGCAGTATTTACTCGAAACTAAGAAACTGTTCTACAGGCTTGCGTGTAATATCCGGCACCATTGCATCATCTGCGGGATAACCTGTGACCAGAAGCAGGAACGGCTTCTCGTGATCGGGTCTTTTGAGTATCTTGCGCAGAAAAGTCATTGGACTCGGGGTGTGAGTCAGCGTGGCAAGTCCTGCGTTGTGCAGTGCCGCTATGAGAAAGCCTGTGGCAATTCCGACTGATTCACTGGTGTAGTAGTTTTTATGTTTCCGGCCGTCTTCATCAAGGGTAAATTTCTGCGAGAAAATTGCGATCAGCCAGGGGGCGGTTTCAAGAAAGGGTTTATTGGCATCAGTGCCAAGGGGGGCCAGTGCGTCCAGCCACTCGTCTGATGCGCGGTGTTCATACAGAGCACGCTCTTCTTCTTCGGCTGCCAGCCGGATTTTACGTTTGGTATCGTTATTACCAACAGCCACAAAATGCCACGGTTGCATATTGGCACCGCTTGGTGCGCTTGCCGCAGCAGTAATCGCGTTTTCTATAACGCGCTGTGATACCTCGCGCGAACTGAAATCGCGCACTGATCTGCGACGTTGCATGGCAGTTAAAAACTTCTCTGAGTTTTCAAGCATGTTATCGCTTGTGAGAGGTTTATGGTCCAGTGGTATGAAGCCCTGATGGCTTGTCATTTGATCACTTCCGGTTGGTCTGTATGCGAGTGTAGCATTGTTGCCTGTAAAAGCATGTATTCGCCTTTGGTGGTACCGGGTGTCACAAAGTTGCTTTACCAATTTTGCGTTATCGGGATTCTATCGCAAACCTAACGTCGCCCGGCAAGGCAGTTGTGTCACAATGCAAGCCTCCTGCAATCTCGTTTAAGCAGGTTTTCCTGAGGCATAAATCAATTAATACCCCCTCGCGTTCATCTGCAACAAATACTGAACAACAAGCTGCCAACCCCGGTGATGGTTCCGCAACTACGAGGTTTGTGCCGCCAATCTGGTTTCTCGCACTGTGTTCCGCGGTTGGTGTTGTCGGCTTGACTGTTTTGACTCCGATACTGCCTTTGGTGAGAGATGACCTGAATGTATCGAGTGCCTCAGTACAACAAATGTTATCCGGTTACCTGCTTGCACTTGCTATTGGCCAGTTGATCTGGGGTCCGTTATCAGATCGGCACGGCAGGCGGCCGATTTTACTTGTCGGAGCTGCGCTGTTTGTGATCAGTGGAATTGCGGTAACTGCGCTGCAGGACATCCAATGGTTGGTGTTGTTCCGGGTAGTGCAGGGCTTTGGCGCTGCTGCCTGTATGGCGATGGCGCGTGCGATGGTAAACGATGTGTTTGCGAGAACAGAGGCCGCCAGACAGATGTCGACTATCAGTATGGTGTTATCCGTAGCTCCCGCACTTTCGCTGGCGTTTTCAGGTTGGCTTGCCGTTAATGCCGGATGGAAAAGTACCATGGTGATCCTTGTGGCTGCAGGGCTGCTACTGTTGCTTAGTGGCTGCTATGTCGCTAAAGAAACCAATTATCACAAAATCAAGAAAATTAGCATGGGTACAACCTTTTCTGCCTACTGTGCAGTGTTGCGTAACCCGATGTTTAACTTCTGGACGCTGGCAAGCGGAATGCAGGTGGGTATGTTTTTTTGTCTAAACAGCTTTCTCGCCTATCAGTATCAGAGAAATGGTTACTCAGCTTCAGAGTTCGGTCTCTGGTTTGCACTAACACCATTGTTCTATCTGCTGGGCAATACGATTAATCGCAACTGGTTTGTCCACAAGGGACTGGAGCGAGCAGCACTGCTTGGTTGTTTCCTGAGTTTACTGTCCGGTGTCTCCATGCTGCTAACTCAGGCAATGGGATTTACCCATGCCTTGTCGCTCGCTTTACCGTGTTGTCTGTTTGGTTTTGCCAACGGTATTGTCATTGCCAACAGTACGGTTGGAGCCATTTCCGCAGCCGACAATCACCGGGGTACTGGCACAGGCATAGTGGGTGCCTGGCAGATGGCTGCCGGTGGTATAGCTGGTGCAATTATTATTGCGCTGGGTGGTGCGCAGCATTTTGTGGTAGCGATCTCAGTGGTAATAGTGATGGCGTGTATTTCAGTGGCTTCAATGCTCTATATATACAGGTACAGGTCTGCAGTGAGTGCGTAATTTATACGGTAATGCTGTGATGTATAACCCCAATTGATAGTGGATCAAACGCCGGCAAAGAATTGGTATCAGAGGTTTTGGTTGCTCGCGCTGTCCGGATTACCCAACGCCAGATAGTTATTAATGCCGGCTATTTTATCTTCAGCATGATGATTAACGTACAATACTGTTGAGCTGCTGCGCTCACAGATGAGTTCAATCAATGCAAGTACCCGCTGTCGATTCATATTATCAAGGCCGAGGCAGGGTTCATCCAGAATCAAGAGGGGCGGATGTTTGACCATGGAGCGGGCTATCAGCAACAGACGCTGATCACCATATGACTGGCTGGTGAAAGTATCGTCAGCTTTTGATGTCAATCCGAGAATGTCGAGCCATTCATTGGCGATGCTGCGTTGATCGTCTGTGGCTTTGCTGTACAACCCGATACTGTCGTAGAAGCCGGAGATAATCACGTTGCGTAAACTGGTGCCTACTGTATATTCCCACTGCAGAGCAGTGGAAACATAACCGATAAATTGTTTTATCTGCCAGATACTCTCGCCGCTGCCGCGTTGAAACCCGAATACGAAAATATCGTTAACGTAGCACTGTGGATGATCCCCGGTAATGAGCGATAACAGTGCGGTTTTACCGCTGCCATTGGGCCCTGTCAGTTGCCAGTGTTCGCCTCGGTTAATGGTCCAGTCAAGGTTCTCAAATATGGTTGTCTCGCCATATCTGATGGCGCCATTGCTTATACGCACCAGCGGCGCATCAGCTTTGAGTTCCGGTAAAGTGCTGTCAATATCGGTTGGAGGAATTTTTAAATCTGAAGTTTGCAGGTGTAGTAATCCCTGCACTTGCTGCCACGCCTGAGTGTCTTTACGCTCTGCCTGTTGTATCAGTTCACCTTTCTGCATATAGGCAAGGTGGGTG
This sequence comes from uncultured Granulosicoccaceae bacterium, assembly GCA_964550655.1. Taxonomy (GTDB): domain Bacteria; phylum Pseudomonadota; class Gammaproteobacteria; order Granulosicoccales; family Granulosicoccaceae. Next base: position 11,096 of record CAZKAQ010000099.1, on the reverse strand, counting down.
ATAAAGTCCGGACATTGATCAAACCGATTCAGCACAGTCACTATGGTTGTTGTGGTTGCTATGTTTGTAAGATGTGTCTGCAGTGCTTCAAGGCTTGCTACATCAAGACCTTCGAAAGGTTCGTCAAGAATTAAAATCTCAGGTTCACATGTGAGCGCGCGAATCAACATAACCTTGCGTGACTCACCAGTCGAGAGTTTGCGAAAGGCTCGATCAAGCAAGGGTGTCATACCAAACTGATCGCACAGGCTTTTGGCGAGTGATTTGTCTTTTGCTACTACGTCAATTATTTCAGATACCGGGGTGCCTTCTGCAATGACATCCATGATGTCCGCGTCGTCTTTACGGCGCTCGGCATTTATTAACTCCTGCTGTGCTTCGAACGACACAACGCCAATCCGTTCGGGCAGGTTTTTGACGATACCGTTTTGAATTTCTCCGGCACCGGTCAAAATTGCTGTCAGTGCTGACTTTCCCGAACCATTGCTGCCACAGATCAGCCAATGATGTTCCGGGTGAACAACCCAGTCGATACATTTGCAGACAAAGCCGTTGTCAAACTCGACTGTGGCGTTTTGTAGTCGGATGGAATTGGGCAGCGGCATGGGTGTCTGGCTCGATAAAGGCCGGCTGCAATACCGGCCTTAATATCCTGGATGCCAGTCCGTGGCTGGCGGGCTGTATTCCGTCTGTTAGATGATCTTTTTCATATCAGACATATAGCCGCGAAGTGTTGCACCGATTGCTTCTACCGGATGCGAACGAATTGCTTCGTTTACTTCAATTAAACGCGCGTTATCAACGCCACCATCATTTAACTGAAGTCCTGCACCGATAACATCAGTGTTGATGTTCTTCATGAAATCACCGAGCAATGGCACACAGGCATTGTTGTACAGATAACAACCGTACTCCGCTGTATCGGAAATTGTAGAGTTCATTTCAAATAATTTTTTGCGTGCAATGGTGTTAGCGATTAGCGGTGTTTCATGCAGTGATTCGTAGTAGGCAGAATCTGCAATGATACCTGCGGCTGTCATTGTTTCGAATGCGAGTTCAACGCCTGCCTTGACCATGGCCACCATCAAAATACCGTTGTCAAAGTACTCTTGTTCTGAAATTTCCACATCACCTGCGGGGGTCTTTTCAAAAGCAGTTTCTGCGGTTTCTGCACGCCAGCCAAGGAGTTGTTTATCGTCATTGGCCCAGTCTGCCATCATGGTGGCTGAGAACTTGCCGGTCATGATGTCGTCCTGGTGCTTGTTGTACAGTGGACGCATAATGTCTTTCATTTCTTCTGCGAGTTCAAAAGCCTTTATTTTTGCAGGGTTGGAAAGACGATCCATCATGTTGGTCACGCCACCGTATTTCAGCGCTTCAGTGACAGTCTCCCAGCCATACTGGATTAGCTTTGAAGCGTAACCTGCATCAATGCCTTGTTCGATCATCTTGTCGTAGCAAAGCAAAGAACCTGTCTGCAGCATTCCACAGAGGATTGTCTGCTCACCCATCAGGTCAGACTTTACTTCTGCAATAAAAGATGACATCAGTACACCGGCTTTGTGACCACCGGTGCCAACCGCGTAGGCTTTGGCAATGGCAAGCCCTTCGCCTTGCGGGTCGTTGTTTTCGTGTACTGCAATAAGTGTAGGTACACCGAAGCCGCGTACGTATTCTGCACGTACTTCCGAGCCCGGGCACTTGGGCGCTACCATGATGACGGTCAGATCATCACGAATTTGCATGCCTTCCTCAACAATATTGAAGCCGTGTGAATAGGATAAACAAGCACCTTTTTTCATCAGTGGCATGACAGAATTAACTACCCCTGTGTGTTGTTTGTCAGGAGTCAGATTCAGAACAACATCTGCTGTTGGAATTAATTCTTCGTAGGTGCCGACGGTAAAGCCGTTTTCGGTGGCGTTCTTCCACGACTGGCGCTTTTCCTTAATGGCGGCCTCGCGCAAAGTGTAGGAAACATCGAGGCCGCTGTCGCGCAGGTTGAGTCCCTGGTTTAACCCCTGAGCGCCACAGCCGATGACGACCATTTTCTTGCCTTTGAGCGCCGTCACGCCATCGCCAAATTCGTCGAGGTGCATGAAACGGCATTTGCCGAGTTGTTCCAGCTGCTCGCGCAGCGACAGCGAGTTAAAATAATTCTCGGACATGGCGATTCTCCGTGGTGGGTGGTTAGGTGCCTGCCGGTCTGCGGCTGCTTGCCAGAGGGCAGTGTAACCACTTGTTAATGTGTCGTATATTGCAATAAATGCAACACATTATCCCGCTTTATGCAACGATATGATGTATGCTGCAGTGGCTATGAATGTACGTTCTTTAAGTCATTTTCTCGCTCTCGCCGAGCACCTGCACTTCGGCCAGGCGAGTGTGGCCAGCAATATCAGTATTTCAGCCCTGTCACGCAGCATTCGCCAGCTTGAGGAAGAGCTTGGTGCGCGGTTGTTTGATCGTGATAATCGGGCCGTTACTCTGACCCGTAAAGGTCAGAAATTTCTCCACTACGCTAAAAATACCACGCGTCAGTGGCGGCTAATCTGTAACGAATTCAAAGACGATAGCGATAATCTGCAGGGTGAACTGAGCCTGTATTGTTCGGTAACTGCCAGCCATAGTATCCTGTTTGACCTGCTGAATCGTTTCCGGCCTGATTATCCAGGTATAGAGATAAAGCTGCACACCGGTGACCCGGAACTTGCGATCAGCCGGGTGGTGGCCGGCCATGAAGAGATTGCTATTGCAGCGCTGCCGGCTTCGCCACCTCGCGGTGTGTTGTTGAGTGCGATTACTGAATCACCGTTGGTTTTTATTGCGTCGCAGAGTACTGACATCGCACTACCGAAGGCCGGTTCGCGCAACAAGCAGCAATGGGCTGATGTACCCATGATTCTGTCTGAAGGCGGCATAGCCCGGTCACGCGTTAATCAGTGGTTTAAAGATCTGGGAGTCAGTCCGAGAATTTATGCACAGGTGGCGGGTAACGAGGCGATTGTCAGTATGGTGAGTCTGGGGCTCGGTGTTGGTGTCGTACCAAAGATTGTTCTCGATAACAGCCCGGTTGCAGATAATATCAAGATTATTGATATACGACCCGGGCTCGAGCCGTATAACGTCGGGCTGGTGGTGCTGAAAAAAAACCTTGATAACCCGCTGGTAAACGCGTTCTGGCAGATTAGTATCAACGGAAATTCATAACGCTGTGGCGATGATGATCCTGTATCGTTAAAATAATTCATCAAAAAATCTGGCTGAACGGACAGTAGCAATGGATACAAAACCTGACAGTTTCCCTGCAGTTGCAAAAGCGCTGGGTTACGGCGGTACAATTCCGTTTGTCGTACTCGCCGTTTGTTCTGTTGCTGGTATAGAGCTCAGTGCAGTTGGTATAGATGACATCAAGGGTAAGTTGCCAGGCTATGGCGCGGTAATTATCAGTTTTATCGGTGCTGTGCACTGGGGTATTGCGATGCAGTCTGCCCCTGCAAAGCAGAATACGCTTTTTGTCTACAGTGTTATTCCGGCTCTTGTCGCATGGATGTGGTTGTTTTTCAATGTGCGGATTGCACTCTTTGGTATGGCAATAACAATTGTAGCTATGCTTTTCATCGACAGGTTTCTACTGGCGGATATCGCCCCGCAGGGTTATTTGAAAATGCGAGTTCATCTGACCGTAATCGTTGCCTTGTGCCTGCTACTGGCGGCGATCTTTTAATCCGGGTTCTGCGAATCAATACCAGATTGATGTTATAAGCGCAGGAAAGCGTTTTTCACTGTGACGGGTTTTTCTCTAGAATCGGTGCTATGAGGTATCCCTCAACGGATTAGTAATATGAAACAGCCAGGCACTGCAGAACGTGAATATCAGCGTATAGAAGAAGCGTTGCGATTTGTTGCTGCAAACTATAAAAGCCAGCCGGATCTTGCTGAGATAGCCAGCCATGTGCATTTAAGTGAAGCGCACTTTCAACGCTTGTTCAAGCGCTGGGCCGGAGTCTCGCCCAAGCAGTTTTTACAGTATCTGACGCTGGACTATGCAAGGCATTGTCTGCGTGGTGACAGAACCGTTATGGATACAGCCTATGACAGTGGTTTGTCGGCGCCTGCCAGACTAAACGAGTTGTTTGTCAGGCTGGAATCAGTAACGCCGTCAGAGTACAGGCAAAAGGGCAAGGGTATCGAGGTTGAATACGGCTTTCATGAAACTGCATTTGGCCTTTGTGTTATTGGTGTGACTGAACGTGGCTTATCCGGTCTGGAATTTTGTACAGAAGACAAAAAAGACGTGGCACTCGCCGGTATGGCGGCGAGGTTGCCTGCTGCCTGTTATCGTCATAATCCAGCAAAAACTGCAGAGTACTGCGACCTGATCTTCACGGCTGTTGGTGCTGATAACCAGCAAAAAAAAACTGATATTTCATTATCTGTGCTGGTAAAAGGTACCGCGTTTCAAATAAAAGTCTGGGAGGCTTTGCTGCGTGTTCCTGCCGGTGGTCGTATCAGTTACAGGCAGCTGGCTGATGCTGCGGATTGTGCGGGTGCAAACAGAGCGGTAGGCAGCGCGGTCGGTAAAAACCCGGTTGCACTATTGATCCCTTGTCATCGGGTAATTCGTGAAGATGGCATGCCAGGCGGGTATCATTGGGGACTAGAGCGCAAGCTGGCACTTTTAGGAGTCGAGTCAGTGACGATGGGTAAAACCACCCGGCATGCCATGGATGACGTTGTGCTATAAATACACAGTAAACCTATTGATTTACATCCAGCTGCAGGCCTGTCATTTCAAATACTGAACACCCAATTCAATTCGCCCTTCGATTGGTGACGATCTTCTTTGTCGTCGCACTTGGCGGGGTGCTGTTGGTATTGCAGCCGTTTCCAATTCTACATGACTACCCTGAATGGATGTACCAGGGCCACATAGTCTGGGCATTGTTTTTCGACACAGACCTGTTTGCATCCTATTTTGAACTGGTGCCTGTGCCTGTGCCCAACGCTATTAGTCAGGTCGCTATTGCGTTACTTAATATTTTTGTAACACCTGTGATGGCTGGAAAGATATGGCTGGCAGTTTATCTTATGCTGGCGCTTTCGGTTGCCATAATCGGTACAAGGCGTCATCAGCTTCGTGGTGCAAAACAGGTGATCTTCCTTATCACTATTGCGTTTGGTCCGGGATTTTTTAACGGCTATATCAACTTTCAGTATGGAGTACTATTTTTTGCTTTGTTTGTCATCACTGATTCTCAGCGGAGCATAGTGAGGCTGGTATTATTTTCGCTGTTGATATACTTTTCGCATGCGTCAGTTTTTGCAGGTTTTGTGATATTTGTGGTTTTAACAGAGCTATTTGGTCAGCGTAGAATACCGGCTTTTTTTGCTCTTTTACCAACCTTAATACTGTTGCTTTGGTATTCCACGGTAAAATTGATCTCTGATACGGGCTTCAATGTCAGTGTTGATTCCCTAAAACAGTGGATACAGTACAAGGCTTACACACTGGCAAAACAGGGACCGTTTCATAATTTTATTCAGCCAGACGGACAAAGCCTGTTGACGGATTTGCACGGTATTTATCTGCTTGGTTTTGTGCTTAATTTTATCATTGTTTTACTGATCGGGTATTGGTTACTAAGTCTTGGTTACGCACTGCTGAAGCGGCGTGAGATTTTAATCCACTCTGATTCCAGGCTGGCTGCTCTGATAATTACCGCTGTAGTGCTTTTCATATTGTATCTGCTTGCCGGTAGTAATACTTTTGGTGTGGTCAATCTTGGAGAGCGGTTTCTGATTACGGCACTGATGCTACTGTTGTTGCTGACTCGGATGCCTCGTTGGCAAGTGGCTGCATGGTCAGTTGTCTGTGCTGCTTCGGGGGTCGTGACGCTTGTGAGTTTGTTTGTCCTGAGCCAGACAATAGACAGTTATTCAGTTGATCGCAGTGCGGACTCAAAAGAGCTTTCAAACTTTGTGGGTGATATCTATAGTAACAGCCGCCATAACTACTTTAATCATCGTCTTTTCATTTATGCCAATCTCGGGCAGTATTTATTGAATTCTGATCAATTCGACGAACCACCACCGATTGATCATCAGAGTAGTATTGTGCGATTGCGTGACGACAACAAATCTCATGAGTGATGACAAACTTCCGGCTGCAATAGATGCGCTGCGCAGTAAGCACAGAAAACAAAGAAGAGACATCAGTCAACAGGATTTGCAGCATAACGCTTTAGCTCTGCAATCAGTTTTGACCGATTTGCCCGAATATCGTGCGGCAACTCATATTGCAGCGTACATTGCGATCCTCGGTGAAATAAGTGTGGAGCCAGTCATCCGCAGTGGCAGTGATGCGGGTAAGACTTTCTATTTACCGGTTCTTCGTGGTGAGTCAATGGCATTCGCACCATGGTATCCTGATGCACCTTTGCTGAAGAAAAAATTCGGCTTGCTTGAGCCTGACTGTCCGGAGTCGGACTGGCTTGATCCATCGGACCTTGACCTGGTATTAACACCGTTGGTCGTGTTTGATGAGGCTTGCAATCGGATCGGGCAGGGTGGTGGTTACTATGACCGTACTTTCGAGTTTACCCGTGCCACCGATAAACCATTGCTGATAGGTGTGGCGCATGACAGCCAGCGTGAAGCCGCGCTAACGCCACAGCCATGGGATATACCGCTGGATAAAATCGTGACCGACAAATCGATATATTGTAAAGGTGGCAGGCGGGCTTGAAAAAATCGACACCTCGCAACAATACAAGATGCCGCTAGATTGTATTTTTGTCTAGTCTTCCCACCCATAGTGATGAAGCAGTTCTTCATCTTTTTTGATCGATTTGAGCGTCACTACTTCAGTGCCTGTCAGAGCGCAATTCGGTTTGTCACCGTGATTGATAAATCGGTAATCATTGGTTACCCGCAGGCCTTTTTTATCGGTAAGCCATAGTACATAAGTACCGTCTTTTTTGGTTGGTTTGCCGAGTAACGGGCCGAGCACGACATCCTTTTTGATTTTCTTTGAGGCAAACATACCCTTGCCGTGAATTTTGCTGTTTTTTACGTAAACGAGGTCTGTAGGTACGCCGTCTATAATATTGTTTTTAGTTTTTTTATTGCTTTTTTTAGATGATTTACTGTCGCTTTGTTTTGATTTTTTTGCCATTTTTTTCTCGTGTGTCAGATTTGTCAGGCAGTCCCGTGCCGGACTGCAACGGCGATTGTACTCGGATCAGGTGTAGTTTATCGTCATGCCATCGTAAGCGGCATCTATATTTTCGGGTAGTTGCGAGGTTATTTCTTCGTAGTCAATATCTCCGTGCATATTGGTTAAAATGGCACGTGCCGGCTTTATCTGTTCGATAAACGCAAGAGACTCTTCTACATTCATGTGGGTCGGGTGGGTATTATAACGAAGTGCATCAATGATGAGGGTATCAATATTTGTAAGGGCTGCCATGCTTGCAGGCTCTGTTACCGTTTTTACGTCTGGCAGATAGACAAGATTATCAAAACGAAAACCAAGGGCTGTGATATCACCATGGTTTACCTCAAAAGGCAGAGCGGTAATTGTACCGCCATCACCGTGAATACTGACAGGTTCATTGGCAGTTATTCGATGCTCCTGACAAATTGCGGGATAGCTGCTTCCCTCAGCCTGGGTAAAACAGTAACCGAATGCGCGCATAAGGTATCGTGATGTCGATTCACTCAGGTAGACATTAACCTTCTCTCTATGTGCGATTGCCAGTTGGCGGAGATCATCAAGGCCGAAAATATGGTCAGCATGTTCATGAGTTAGCAGTACGGCATCGAGGTAGCTGACTTCTGCACTCAGCAGTTGTTCACGCATGTCGGGCCCTGTGTCAATCAGTACAGAGGTTTTGCCCTGATCGCTGTATTTCTCCACCAGCATTGAACAACGGCGTCTGCGGTTTTTCGGGTTCTGCGGATCGCAGGCACCCCAGTTATTGCCGATGCGTGGCACGCCGCCTGATGAACCGGTGCCAAGCAGCGTGAAGACAGTGCTGTTTTTCATTCACGGAGTATATCCGACCGCTGTCGATTCGGCGATAAAACTTAACAAAAGTGTAAAAGCTGAACAATCATAAAACACAACAGAGCACGCTTTAGGGGGTAAATATTACCCGGTGAAAACTACTTGTTTTGAAAATGCCAAATTTGCCCCTAATGTTAGCTGCATAGGTGAAACACACCTTAACGAAGGTGTCGATAAATATAGCGGCGCTTTTCTAACAGCTGATTACGCATCGATAATCGGTGTGAGAATAACGGAGATTAAATCAATGAATATAAAGTGTTTGTTGTCTTCTGATTCCACTATCCGTGGAAAAGAGAAGTCTGGCATGTACCCCGGCTGGTTGCTGGTAGCGATCACCCTGTTCATAACGACAGTGCTACCCGGCACGTCGATGGCATTGGAGGTTCCGGACTTCGAAAAACTGGTCAATGAACAAGGTAGTGCTGTGGTAAAGATATCGGTTACCGGATCAAGGCAGCAGGCGGCAGTTCCAGGGTTCGACGGGCAACAGTTGCCTGAGCCGTTCCGACGTTATTTCGAGAATCTGCCACAGCAGCCGGATCAACGCCGAAGTTCCGGATTCGGCTCGGGCTTTGTTATTTCTGACGATGGTTTTATCGTTACCAATGCGCATGTTGTTGACAATGCCTCTGAAATAACCGTGGCACTTCCGGATAGACGTGAATATGTAGCCGAATTGATCGGCAGTGATGAACGTAGCGACATAGCCTTGTTAAAAGTCGATGCAACCGGATTACCAGCGCTTACACTGGGTGATTCGACTGACCTTAATGTCGGTCAGTGGGTATTGGCAATCGGCTCACCTTTCGGTTTTGAATATACGGCAACTCAGGGCATCATTTCAGCAGTATCCCGGAGTCTGCCGGATGAAAACTACGTACCTTTTATTCAGACTGATGCTGCGGTAAATCCGGGTAATTCAGGTGGCCCGCTTTTCGATACCAATGGTGAAGTCATCGGTGTGAATTCGCAGATCTTCTCTCGCTCCGGCGGTTATCAGGGATTGTCTTTTGCGATCCCGGTAAACGTTGTTAAATCGGTTGTCGCCCAGCTTAAAGACAATGGCTATGTCAGTCGCGGTTGGCTCGGTGTGTTAATACAGAATGTTGATCGAGATCTGGCTCAGTCATTTGGACTTGACCGACCGATTGGCGCTCTGGTATCCAAAGTAACAGAGCAAAGCCCGGCTGAGGCGGCAGGTTTACAACCGGGAGATATCATTCTGTCCCTCAATGGCATCGAAGTTGAGCGCTCTTCCAACCTTCCTCCGTTAGTAGGGTTGCTGGCTGTCGGTGATATCGCAGAACTTGAAGTACTGCGTAAAGGCGAACGTATTGTTCTACCAGTCACTATTGCCGAACTTGAAGGCAGTAAATCGCAGCCGGTTAAAACTTCATTGGAGCAACGGCAAGGTGAGGGGAAGCTCGGACTGGTGGTATCAGATCTGACTTCGGATCAACGCAGTGAATTTGGCACCGACGGTGTAATTGTTGAGCAAGTTGAACCCTCCAGTCCTGCGGCTGCCGCGGGTGTGCGTCAAGGCGATGTGGTGATTTCTTTTAACCAGACAGAAGTCACTTCGGTAAAGCAGCTTGTCGATCTGGTTAGCGATTCTCCAACCGGAAGGCCGCTGCCACTGTTGATTCAACGAGGTGATTCGCCACTCTACTCAGCACTGACGCTACAGTAGTTTTGTTATAAAACTTAACGCTCGCTGTACGTTGACGAGTAAAGCCAAAAGTATGCGGGGGGTATTTTTTACCCCCGTTTACGCTTGAGAAATATTGGATAGACTACAGGTTAAGGATATGTTGTCAATTTTGAGTCAGTCATGCGAGAAGCTACTTCGGGTAATCAAGCAGTGAAGCAGAGCGTAGCGCCTATTACTGCCAGCCATGGATTGAATCCGGGTTGGGGAGTATACGAAGAGCGACCATCGATTCCTGCGTTCGGCAGTGCTGCAGAAATAGGCCGTCTTGCGCTTATGTTCACACTTTGGTCACGTGTAGAACATTTTATCTATAACGAAGTCGGTATTGAGCCGCTGTCGTCTTTAAAAGAAGAGAAAAAGCATCTTTCAATACTTCTTGAATCAGAAACCTACCTGATTGCTTTGCTGTGTTTACTCAATAATGAATACTACAGCGCAAGCGGGCTGGTCGATGCGATGGTAGGCACCGATGCTACCGCCGATCAGCGTGGTAACGCCAGAAAGCGCATTTTGAATAGAACCCTGCCGGTGGTTGGTGATCATTACGGACTGATTGACTACAGCGAACGGCATATGGGCAACTCGATGGAATACAGCATATGCCGCAGTCAACGACTGGTTGAATTTGCAGAATCGCATCTGGTCACTTCTATCAACGGTATGTTCGAATCATTCGCAAGTTCATCCATTAAAGAGGCCGCTCCACGAAAATCAGTTAAGGCCAAAGGTGGCTCAAAAAAGCAGGCAGTTGCAAAGCAGGGTCGCGCTGTAACCGGTAAAACAGCCAAAAAGAAAAAAGTGTTAACCAGTGGGGCAGAGAAATGAATTTGATAAAGTCAAAATTATTTTTGTTGTTTGTATTTTTCTGCAGTCTGTCGTCACTTGCTTCTGCAGATGTTATTGTCTACTCGGAAGAAAATCACTATGGCCGTTATTGGCATAACGGGACAATGGTTAAAGTTGGCTATTCAAGTCGTTCAAGCCATTCGTTGGCAGGTATAACTCCGATAAACCGCCAGCCGGTAACTTACAGGGCTGAACACAAAGATAAGTTTATCGTCGTCAACAGAGTTGCGACCTGGTGGGTTAAGTCGGCGCACGGCAACACAAGTATCAGGATCACTGTACCTGTTCCGATATATCTGGCCTCGTGGGATGTCAGAGCGCTTGAAAAGGAACTTGAGAGACTGGGTGTCAAGGTTAAATCTAAACCGGAAAACAAGCCGGTTCCGAAGCCCGGTCCTGTAATTTCAGGCTGATATCTAGCCTGCATTATTCACAAGGCGACCGGCGAAATTAGCTCTTATGTCT
>CAZKAQ010000098.1:0-14487 GCA_964550655.1 uncultured Granulosicoccaceae bacterium | reverse complement strand
TATACCACTCTGTGCATCGGTTTCGTAAACATCGAGTGTTTTATAAGCACTTAACGCCTGAAGCCCGTTTCCATAGTGTAGTAGGTCGGGTTCAATGCTTTAAGTGGTTCCTGAAGTGCTGCGACTGCATCTGCCGGTGCGTGTACTTCAAGTGAATCGAGACTGGCTATCTCAAGTGCCTGCTTTAACAGTGAGTCTACGTTGCCCAGGTGCGCAAGGATGCCGTCAGCACTATTGTAACCTTCACGACAATGAGCCTTGTTACCACTGAAGCTGAAGCCGTAGAATGCAACGTCGTTTTCATTTTTGGTGGCTGCCACCATTTGTTCACCTAACGCTTTGAATTCATCCAGCTTGCCGTCCTGAACAGTGAAATAAGGTACCAGCGTGCAAACTTTGTCTTCAAGAGCCATTGATGTTCCTCCGTTTTCGTGAATAGCCAAGGCTTGATACCATACCTTGTAACGTTTATAGCTTCAAGACGACGGTGAGCTGCGTGGCGGACAGATTCGCGCAGGTCCGGGTTCGTCTGTATGACATCTTTCTACTCGTTGATATCAATGCAGACTGCCACACCTTCAGGATAGCCATCGGCAACCTTAGCCGTGATAGTGTCGACTGGCAAAGCGCCTGTGTCGGGATGTGTTAATTTTGTAGTGCAGGGTTCGCCAGATGAAGCTGTCTACTCACCACCGAGCCCGAGCTCGCGGCGGAAATGAAGTGCTTCTTCGGTTGTTTTCTCAAGTGTACGAGCGTATTCGTGACCAGCGTATACGGCGATAGCCATGGTGGCTGGTGCATTGCAGTCACCTATGGCCTGAACGGTTTTAATCCCGTGTTTGCTCCAGTTATCCTGCTGAGCAATCAGGTCGGTATACAGCGCGTCAAGAGCTTCACGTGAGGTGACCGGTATAACTGCATCCGCTTGTAGTTCAGTCGGGGTATCAATGTAAACACAGGAAAGCGTGACTTTATCTTTGCTTACTTTTTGCACCTGTTTGTTACATAAAATTTCGACCCCAAGCTGACGCAATTTCACCTGAATATGCTCATGCTCCAGCGTGTGGTGGGTAAAGCCTGCAATGTCTGTCGCAGGGGTCACGAGTGTGACTTTAGCGCCTTCAGACGCCAGTTGTTCAGCGATAACACTTGCCATGTAGTAGTGATCATCGTCGTAGATCAGTACATGACCGGCCGGTCGTGTGCCGCTAAGTATATCGTCAACGCTCACAACTATGGCATCACCTTCTACCGGTACAGGCGTATGATGTTGCAGGCCGGTAAAGTCGGTTTTCCATTTTGAACCCGTAGCAATGGCGATGTGAGCGGCACCTGATTCGAAGATATCATTAACTCCTAGTTCCGAACTGGTATAGGTCTGAACATTTGCCCGCTGGCTCAGCATATAGGTACGATGATCTGCAACACGACGCCAGTCAGATAGCGGTTGCAATGCAGTTTCTGTTATCGCTCGACCACCGAGCTCAGGTCGGGCTTCAGACAAGATAACTTTATAACCTCTGTCAGACAGTGCAACTGCCGCCTCCAGTCCCGAAGGGCCGCCACCGACAATCAGCACTGTCGAATTTGATGCAGCCTTGTCAATTTTTACCGGGTGCCAGCCGCGTCGCCATTCTTCGCCCATGGTGGGGTTCTGCGTGCAGCGCATCGGGTAGGCGAGGTAGTCTCCGGATGTGCACATATTACATCCTATGCACTCACGGATTTCATCTTCGCGCCCCTGATCGATCTTATTCGGTAGAAACGGGTCGGCAATAGATGGTCTGGCAGCACCAATAAGATCAAGTACACCGCGTTTGATCTGACTGACCATGGTGTCCGGTGAGGTAAAGCGACCAACACCGACGACAGGTTTGGTGGTGAGTCTTTTAACAAAGCTGACATAGTCTTCCTGTCCGCCTTCAGTGCCAAAACGCGATGGCATGCTATCGTTATGCCATGCGGCAACATTGACATCCCACAGATCCGGCAACTCGGCCAGTGCACCGACAATGTCTTCAGCCTCGGTTGTCTGCATGCCCTCCGTGCCGAGTAGTTCGTCAACTGCAAATCTGAATGCGATGGCGCAGTCGTGTCCTACCGCGTCTTTGAGGTCCTGAAGCACTTCACGGGTCAAACGGATACGATTTTCAAGGCTGCCGCCGTATTCATCAGTACGCTTGTTATATCTGTTCAACATAAACTGGAACAGCAGAGTCATTGTGCCGTGCGCTGCATAGGCATAGATGATGTCATAGCCTGCTTTTTTTGACCGCAATGCGGCATCCACATACATACGCCTGAATTCTTTGATGTCAGACTTTGTCATGGCCCGTGCATGCACATGCGGGAAATTTTCGGTTGGCATGTCACTCGGTGACATCGAAGGCATGCGGGTCACAAAGTTGGCTACTTCAAAGCCGTTGTGCACCAGTTGAATCCCGGCGAGCGAGTTATGTTCGTGTACCTTTTCAACCATTAGCTCGTGGACTGGCAGATCACTGTCGTCCCAGAGCCTCATCAGTGTAGCTGGTGAAAGGTCACTTGAAGGATGTATCGAGCATTCTTCGGTACATACAACGCCCCAGCCACCCTCAGCTTTAACGCCGCGCATCTCTGCCATAGCCCGGGGGTAACGATGCCCCATGCCGTTGCAATGGGGAACCTGATAGAAGCGATTGCGGGTGGTTTTCGGGCCTATCTGTATTGATTCAAAAAGCGTGTCGAATCTTGGATTGCGGGACATACTGGTTTGCTCGTGTCGGTTTCAGACAGAATACGCGATAAGCGGCGTTGATAGAAGGTTGCTAGAATCGGGGACTACGGGACAATTATCCGGAGTCTTTAGCCGGTCCTGATAATTTGTTCATCAGCTGTATTAAATTCCTGTATCAATCGTGGAGCAGATAATGAATAACGGACTCTCAAGGTTCGAGTTAAATCCGCAAGGCGGTATGCAACCGTCACGGTTTACTTCAAAAAGTGCTTTTACCAGTGAAGATAAAACAGAGGTCAATCACTTTTATTTTCAATCCGATGGTGACAGCAAGCTCGCCGGTGTGTGGGAGTGTGCCCCGTGTCGGGAGGATATCAAGGCTTATCCGGTGAATGAAATGATGACAGTGATTTCAGGTTCGGTCACCGTGACAGAGAGTGGCAAAGCGTCTGAAACATTTACCGCTGGAGACACATTTTTTATTGCTAAAGGTACTGAGTGCGTGTGGGAGATTACCGAGACGCTTAAAAAGTTTTATTTTATTGCCTGAGCTTTATTGCTAGCGGTTTTATTTATAGCTTTGTTGTCTCAAACACTCTGAGTCAGTAAATCTATTGCGCTTTCATACTGACTGCATCGGCACCACTTTGCCATGCGCCGTGTGCTGTGCAGAATGCTTTTTCAGATGCTGCCTCACCGGCAAAGATTAAACGCCCGGCAACAGGGGATGCCAGTACTTTTCTCATATCTGCCTGTCCCGGTTTGCTGGCAGAGTATGCACCTTTAACAAACGCGTCATTGCCCCAGGCACTTGAACGGAATTTGGTTATTTTCTTTTTAAAGGCCGAGCCGAAAATATCAACCAGTGCAGACATCATCAGCGCCTCTGACTCTGCCTGTGGTTGATTTTCGAGCCACCTGGCCTGACGGCCTGCTACCGCGCAGTATATATATGGCCAGCCGGAACACTTCAGTTTAAAGGCGAAATTAATATCGTCACCGTTGCTGTAGTCGATTCTGTCGGGTGTGTCTGCGTCAAATGGCCAGTCTTCTTCATAGAGCATGGCAAAGTTGTTATACAGACCCAGTGGCAGTGCGGCAATCGCCTCCTGCGTTGCAATCGGCAGCGCAGGAGTAAATTCGATATCACGGCCATTGAGTACCCCGGTGGATACTGTGACGATGACCTTGTCTGCGGTAATGCTGCCACGACTCGTGTCCAGTTTGATCTGACTGCCGCTGTAGTCAATTTTTTTTGCGGCAGTATTAAGCTCGATATTCAGGCCCGCAGCGTGGCGTTCCAGTAGTGCGCCGTAACCATCCCTGACCGGCCAGTTTTCATCGGTATCGTGGTAGCGGACTAAATCAAGTGCAGAAAAATTATCGACATCTTCTGAAGTCATCAGCGATTGCCAGTAGGTGTAGTAGGGCGCCCATTTGCTTTCGTTGTCAATCAGTTCACTCAGCGCTATATCTCTGTTTTCTTTCTCACATTGATGCATCTGGTCGTAGAGGTCAGCGCAAAAGGTGTCGTACGCTGTGACCTCCGCCTGAGGCAGTTTTTTGCCGTTCATATAAAAACCACGGCTCGGCAGATGTTTGTCGTATGGCATACCCAGCTGGTCTGCAATTGGCGCAAGTGCATTGATACTGCCACTGTGCAGCCAGTGACAACCGAGATCCCAGGGTATGCCAGGCGCGAGTTCCTCGGTGAGTCCGCGACCACCAACCCGGTGAGCTGCCTCGATGACCAGATAGTCAATACCGGCTTTTTCTGCAGCGTGTGATGCACCCAGTCCTGCGGCGCCTGCGCCTACAATCAGGAGCTGGTAATGTGAGTTCATGGCTGGTTCCACCCGCAAAATTGTTTGATCTGTCTTTCCAGTCCGGGCTATTCATCAGATGCCGTCGATTTCGTGAATTGTCCGCGCTGGTGTACATTCTACGTAATTATCTAAAAGGGCGTTAGCATCGTGACGGCAGGCAACAAGGCAAGTGGCAAACTGAGTGAGCGCGACACATTGGCACCGTGGACTTATCTGTCACCGGAGTTTCATGAGCTCGAGACCATTCTTTTTAAAACACAGTGGTTGCTGGCAGGGCATATTTCTTCGTTGCGCCAGCCGGGGGATTTCATCACCTACGACGCGGTGGGTGAGCGCGCATTCATCATCGTTGATGAGAGTGGTGGTATCAGAGCCTTTCATAATGTCTGCAGGCATCGCGGTGCCAAGCTGCTGGACGATTCAGGAAATTGCAAACACCGTATATCCTGTCCGTTCCACGGTTGGTCCTATGACTTCAACGGTGCGCTTGCCAATGTTCCTCTGCCTGAAACCTTTAAGAATTTAAACAAGGCTGAATACGGATTAAAAACGCTGCCTGTTGAAATCTGGCACGGGTTTGTTTTTATCAGTTTCAGCGCGCAAAGCAGTACTGTCGCTAAGCGACTACAAAGTGTTGACGAGGAAGTCGCTCCTTACAAAATATCAGAGATGGAGGCGGTTATTCCGGCTTATGATGATCTGCGACCGTACAACTGGAAAGTGATTCATGACATCGACAACGAAGGTTATCATGTGCCGGTAGGGCATCCATCGCTGCAACAGCTTTATGGTTTGAGCTACGAAGACCGTATAGAAAACGGTATACCGATCTCGGATGCAGTAATCAGTGACAAGCCTGCAAAACTATGGAGTGTACGCAATTATCAGAAAGTACTGCCACAGTTTGATCATCTGCCGTCAAAGCGGCAGAAGAGCTGGTGGTATATCGGCTTGTTCCCTAATGCGGTTATTGCCTTGTATCCTGATTGCGTCGAATACTATATGACTATACCTGTATCGGTAAATCAAACCCGCTATCTCGGTGGAGTTTTCGGCCTTGCCGATGACCGACGCGAAGTACAGGCAGCACGCTATCTGAACATGCGTATAAACAAAGAGACAGAAGCGGAAGATGAGAGTTTTGTGAGTGATATGCAAAACGGCATGAGATCAAGCGTTTTTCCGGAGCCGACCTTGTCTTCTACCGAGCTTGGAGTCAGGTACTTTCATCAGCAGATACAAAAAAATTTCCCGGTAGCGCGACTGGTCAATGAGCCATCTGCAGGCACTGTGTGTGAAATTAATACGCAGCTGGCAGCTCAGCACCGGTAGTAGATACTGTTTTCCGCATTTAATTAATTATTTATATCAGGTGAGGTTCAATATGAGTAAGCATCAGTGACTATCGCAATTATGAGCGCTATGCATGAGGAGAATGCATCTATTGTTCAGGAAATGGATGTCCACAATGAACAGTCCATTGGTTCACGTACCTACTATAGCGGCGAGCTTATGGGTGAGTCAGTGGTGGTGGTATTTTCGCACTGGGGTAAGGTTGCTGCTGCAATCACTGCAACCGGCCTTATCAATCATTTTGATGTAGATGAAATTATTTTTACGGGTGTGGCAGGTGCTATTGACAGTCGCCTTGCGGTTGGAGATATGGTGATTGGTACTGATCTCTACCAGCATGATATGGATGTGAGTCCGATGATACCGCGCCATGAGATTCCCATGCTTGGCAGAGCTGCAATCTCCACAGACGAATCTATTCGTACAAGGCTTGCCAAGGCTGCGGATGAGTTCATCAAAAAAGATTTCTCACACATGGTAGCTCAGGAGGCGGTACAGACTTTTAATCTCCATTCACCCGCTATACACACAGCTGCCATTGCCAGCGGTGATCAATTCGTCTCAGCGCCTGCACTGTCTGCCGATATTGCACAACGTCTGCCGTCGGTCGCCTGTATCGAAATGGAGGGTGCAGCCGTCGCACAGGTTTGCGAGTCTTATGATATTCCCTTTGGAGTCATCAGGATCATATCTGACGGAGCCAATGATTCTTCTGATATCGATTTTCTGGCGTTTGTTGCAGACGTTGCTCGCGTGTACTCATTCGGAATCGTAAAAAGATACCTTGCACAGTAGCTGCTCTGATGGAATCTAAACGTAAGTGACTTGGTCGTTGTACTTTTCACAAAATCGAAGACATCTCACTTGATCTTTGATTTCACCACAGGATAACGGCAAACTGGAATTTTTTTGCGAATATCAAACAACTATTTCAAGAACCCTTCGGGTCAGACCTGATTTCGTGCTGCTGCGCGCTGTTGCCTGATCATGATAATTCCCGCAATTAATACCCCGATGGCAACTGTCAGAATAATGATTGTTGCCAGTGCATTGATGTCTGGTCGCAGGCCCAGCCTTATTCGTGAGTAGATAAGCATCGGCAGAGTGGTAGCACCCGGGCCGGATACAAAGCTTGCTATCACCAGATCATCAAGTGATAAGGTGAACGATAACAGCCATCCGGCAGCCATGCCGGGGGCCAGTTGCGGTAAGGTGATATCCCACAACACTCTAAAAGGCTTTGCACCCAGATCCAGTGCAGCTTCCTCCAGGTCCTGACCGGTACCGGCGAGTCTGGATTGAATAATAATGGCAACAAAAGCCATTGAGAAAGTGATGTGTGCGATAGTAATTGTGGTAATGCCACGCTGTGCCGGCCAGCCGATAGTTTGTTTAAGCGTGATGAACAGCAACAGCAGTGATAGTCCGGTAATAACCTCGGGCATAACCAATGGTGCCGAGATCATACCGGTAAACAGGGTGCGACCACGGAACCTGTGAATGCGAGCCAATGCTATTCCCGCGAGTGTGCCGAGCATTGTGGCAAAGGTTGCATTGAGTATTGCGATCTTCAGGCTGAGTAGTGTGGCGTTCCATACTTCTTCACTTTGAAAAAGCTCGGAGTACCATCGGGTAGAGAACCCGCCCCATACCGGCACCAGCTTAGAGTGGTTGAAAGAGTAGATCATCATCAGAATGATCGGCACGTACAAAAACGCAAACCCGAAACAGAGCATGATGAATAGAAATCTTGAATGTTTGGCATTCATGATTTTTGTGATGCCTCTGCTGCATGGACTTTATGGTAGAGCATCATCGGAAGTACCAGCAGGATCACCAGTACGATAGCCACTGCTGATGCCACTGGCCAGTCATGATTGGCATTGAATTCACTGAACAGTACGCGTCCAATCATCAGTACGTTTCCACCGCCGAGCAGGTCGGGTATCACGAATTCACCAGTGGCCGGTATAAATACCAGTAGTGAGCCTGCGATTATCCCGGGCAGTGTTAAAGGCAGGGTGACGGTGAAAAAACCGGCCATTGGTTTGGCGCCCAGATCTGCTGCTGCCTCCTGCAAAGACATATCAAGCTTTTCCATGTTTGCATATAAGGGCAGGATCATGAACGGTATGTAGGTGTAGACAATCCCCACATAAACAGCAAACTGGGAGTACAGCAGTCTGACAGGCTTTTCAATAAAACCTGCCCAGATTAAAAAGCTGTTTAAAGTGCCCTGGTCTGCCAGCAGCCCCATCCATGAGTACACGCGTAGCAGAAATGAACTCCAGAATGGAAGAATAACCAACAGCAGTAAAATGTATCTGGTGGTGCCCTGTGCTTTGATGATGGCATAGGCCATAGGGTAGCCAATCAGCAGGCAGATAATGGTGCTTATGGACGCTATTTTTAAAGAATTTAGATAAGTGCGGATATAAAGGCTGTCTTCCCACATATAGGCGAAGTTATCAATTGATACTTTAAGAGAAGGCAGGCCATCGCTCCAGTCGAGTAGTTTGGTAAACGGCGGGCTTGCAATAATAGACTCAGCCAGGCTGATTTTCAGTACGATAAAAAACGGTGCAAGAAAGAACAATAACAGCCAGATAAGCGGAATGCCGGATACTATCGACTGCCATCTGGTTTGTAGCCAGCTTCCGAGACCTGGGTTTTGATTGCTCATTGTTTGTTGTCTGTTATTAACTGTTCAACAGGACTGCACTGTGTTTGTCCCATCCGAGATAGACTTTGTCATCCCACTCGATCCGCTGATCGATGCCACTGGTGCGCACCAGATTTGGCGAAGTAATCTCAAGGGTTTCCCCGAGGCTTGTGTCTACCCGATAGGTTGATATTTTACCGAGGTAGGCAATCTCTTTGACTGTGCCCTGAATCTGATTGTCGCAGGCCGGTAGCGGTGATTTGTCGATCAATATTTTTTCAGGCCGCAGGGCGAGGGTGGTTTTATCACCGTTGACTGCATCATTGTCAGTGATTGCTTTCAATGTTGTGTTAGACGGCTCATGATGCAGTTGTAGTTCGTTTTGCTGTTTGTTGGTGACAGTAACCGGGAGCAGATTGGCTGAGCCGATAAAATTGGCAATGAATTTGGTGGCAGGATTTTCGTAAATATCTGCAGGTTCACCAATTTGCATAAACTTGCCTGCGTCCATAACGGCAATGCGCGTTGAAAGTGTCATTGCCTCTTCCTGATCATGCGTGACCACAACAAACGTGACACCGGTGCGATCCTGTATTTCCATTAGCTCAAACTGGGTTTGCTCTCGCAGGCGTTTATCAA
Source organism: uncultured Granulosicoccaceae bacterium (assembly GCA_964550655.1). Taxonomy (GTDB): domain Bacteria; phylum Pseudomonadota; class Gammaproteobacteria; order Granulosicoccales; family Granulosicoccaceae. Next base: position 5,291 of record CAZKAQ010000098.1, on the reverse strand, counting down.
GTGCTGCGAGCGGTTCGTCCAGCAGGAGTACTTTGGGGCGCTTGATCAGCGCACGAGCCAGTGCCACACGTTGCCTTTGTCCGCCGGACAGTTGGGAAGGTTTGCGCTTACTGAAATCCGACAGTTCAACCATAGCCAGTATTTCTGCTACCCGATCCTTTATTTCGGACGATGCGACTCCATCCCTTTTTAGACCATAAGCGACGTTTTTCTGCACGTTCATATGCGGGAACAGTGCATAGCTTTGGAACATCATATTGACGGGGCGCTCGTAGGGTGGCACGTCCGTCATATCTGTGCCATCTATCGAGATGCTGCCACTTGTCGGGGTTTCAAAGCCTGCAAGCATTCGCAGAAGTGTGGTTTTTCCGCAGCCGGAGCCGCCGAGCAGGCCGAATAGCTCGCCTTTATAGATATCAAGACTGATGTCATCTACGGCAGTAAAGTTACCAAAACGCTTGGTGATATTCTTGATGCTGATGAAAGGTGTGGCACCTTCTTCACGCCATGGGTAGGCGGATGCCTGTGTCATGCGATTGGTCCGGTAAGATGCTGATGAGAAGCCTTCCATCGAATGATGGAAGGCTGTAACTATGGCTGGCTTTGCTCTAGTTGCCGGCTTTAAAGTTAGTCCATGTGCGGGTACGTACACGTTCTGTGCGTGGTGGCAGAACGTCAAGTGTGTACATTTGATTTACCGCTTCGGCAGGTGGAAAAGCAGCTATGCTGCCAGTGACTTCGGCATCAATCAACGGGATGGCAGCTTCGTTAGCTGTTGCATACCAGGTGAAGTTGCTGTCAGCGGCACTAACTTCAGGACGCATCATGTAGTTAAGAAACTTGTATGCGTTCTCTATATTCTTGGCGTCTTTAGGAATAACCCAGCCGTCGACCCAGAAGTTTGCTTTACCTTCACCAGGTGGAGTAAAAAAGTCGAGCACGACACCTGTGTTAGCTTCGGCTGCACCGGACATTGCCAGCAACCCATCGGGACCCCATGTTACGGCAACACAAAATTCTTTTTCAGGCATGCGCTGGTAGGCGTAGTTATCAAACGTTTTAATATGAGGGCGGATTTGCGCTAACAACTCAGCGGCTTTTTCGTAGTCTTCCGCGTTGGTGGAGCTTGGGTCGAGTCCCAGATGTGCAAGCGCCATGGGTAGTACATCTGTTGGTGAATCAAGGAAAGATACCCCGCACTCGGCGAGCTTTTCTATGTGCTCCGGATTAAAAATCATATCCATAGAGCCAATTGGCGCTTCAGGATGTGTTTTGAGTACGAGTTCTTCGTTGTAAGTTACGCCATGCGTACCCCACATGTAGGGAACAATAAACTGGTTATCCGGATCCCACTTTGCGGCAACCTGGCCCATAACGTCATCACGCATGTTCTTGAAGTTGTCGAGCCTGGATTTATCCAGTGGCTGCAGGATGTCTGCCGGAATTAATCGGGCAATCATCGCACCTGAGTGTGAGACTACGTCGTAACCTGAATTACCGGCCAGTAGTTTGGCATCTGCGGTTTCGACAGAATCGTAGTTGTCATAGGTGACTTTGATGCCGAATTCCTTTTCGAAATTGGCAATGGTTTCTTCACCAATGTACTCGGCCCAGTTGTAGACGTTCAGCGTGCCTTCGGCCGAGGCCGTTAACGGAACTACGGAGAGTGCAATGCCCAAAGCGAGCGGGCGCATCACGGAGCGTGTGATAAGTTGTGCGGCGGTCATCGATCAAAATTCCTCGTGTTGGTGTAAGTCTGATTATGATCCCGAAATCGGGTTAATCACAACGTAGTATTGCACATTCCCGACAACTGCGGTTACCTTGATGGGCTTGATATATTATAAATTAAAAACAATAGCTTAGCTGGTTGCAGGGAAAAATACCCGATCATATTTTAGCGGATTATCCCGATCCGCTTCTGCTTCGAGTTCTCGCGCATAGCGATGGCCTGCAAAAATGGCAGTCGCGATTATCGATGGCGCATCGCAGTCACCAATGCGGCAAAGTGTTGATGCCTTGTCTGACTTCACCAATTGGTGGTAGAGCATATCGCGAGGTCGGCGTGTGGTCACTGTCAGGAGTGCGTCGGTGCTGATCCGCCTTTCATCGCCGGTATAGATGCATTTGGCGGTGGCTGATGCACCATCAAATGATTCTATGCCGTGCGCGCAGATAATCGTTACGTTCAGAGATAACAGCCGCGCCTGAATGCGATGCTGGTCTGCAGTGTATGAGGTCCAGCTGGAAACTTCTGTTGCCGGTGTGATCAGAGTGACCGTGTTGCCGCAATTTACCAGGTGCTCTGCCAGTACACCTGCCATATAGTAGTGGTCATCATCGAAAATGGTGACGTTGCCGCGGGGAAGGCGGCCGTGAAAGATATCATCCGGTGTAAAGACTGATTCGGGTGCGTCGAACGTCTGCGGTGTATTGTGGTAACGACCAAAACCATCAGCTCGCCATTCGGCACCTGTGGCAATGACAATATGATCGGCCTCTGTGTTGAGTGCATCAGCGGCGCTCATTTCACTGTCGAGATAGACCTCAACATTATTCATGCGGTTGATTTGTTGTATGCGATAGTCACGTACTCTGATCCATTCATTCAGGCCCGGTAGTTTAGCTTCTGCGGTCACTCTGCCACCGGGTTCGGTTGATTTCTCTGCAAGCAGTACTCTATAACCACGTTGACCCAACGCACGACTTGCTTCAAGACCGGCAGGACCGGCACCGATCACCAGTATTGTTGCCTGAGTTTTTTTCGGTTGAATAGATTCGGGATGCCAGTCTCGACGCCAGCCTTCGCTAAAGGTAGGGTTTTGCGTGCAGTGTATCGGTGTGCTTAAGCCATCACCTGTGTAACAGATATTGCAGCCGATGCACTCGCGGATATCTTCAATCATACCGTCTCTGATTTTATTCGGTAAAAACGGATCAGCTATTGAAGGTCTTGCCGCGCCAATAAAATCAGTGATACCACGCTTTAGCTGAGACACCATGGTGTCAGGCGAGGTGAACCTGCCAACTGTTACTACCGGCTTGGTAGTAACTTCCTTGACGTAGGACATATAATTTTCAAGGCCCGCTTCTTTGACAAAGCGTGATGTTCCCATTTCAAGTGAGTAGTCTTTGATGTTTATATCCCACAGATCAGGCAGTTCTGCGAGCATGGCGATCATGTCTTTTTGTTCACCGATCTCCGGTATGCCGTCGGAACCGGTGCTTTGATCAGCGGCGAATCTAATTGCGACGGCACAACGGTCGCCCACGGCATCTTTTGTTTCTTCTATAAGTTCGCGTACAAGTCTTATCCGGTTTTTAAGGCTGCCGCCATACTCGTCTGTTCGGTTGTTGTAGACCGGTGAAATGAAGTGGGACAACAGATAGCCGTGTGTGGCGTAGACATAGACGATGTCAAAGTCGGCTTGTTTGGCGCGTAGTGCTGCTTTGCGATGCCATTGTCGTACCTGTTTTATATCGGACTTATCCATAGCGCGTGTCTGACCTGGATAGCCTACAGCGTTCGGCAGACTGTTAACATCCAACCCTGTTTCGCGGCTGAAAAGGTTCTGTGCGCGCGAACCTCCCAACCATAGTTCCACACCGGCAAGTGCACCGTGCTCATGTACCTGTTCTGTCATCAGACTATGGGCCCGAATATCTCCATCATCCCACAGTGATGCATTGGGGTAGGGCAGATCATCGGAGGACGGGTGTACAGAGCACCACTCCGTACACACCACGCCCCATCCCCCTTCGGCTTTTGTGCCGCGCAAAGTGGCCAGCATTCGCGGGTGCCGCCAGCCGGTTCCGGTACAGTGCGGGACTTGATAAAAACGGTTTTTCGCAGTGACCGGACCTATCTGCACCGGTTCAAACAAAATGTCATAGCGGGAATCGCGCATAGTGAAGTAGTGCTTTGCAGAATATTCATGGAGACAATAACTGTTTGCGTGGATTAACGCGAACGTAAGTTACTATGTTATCGTCTTCTGCAGGCAGGGGGTTCATGTTTGTCGCATCCGTGGCAGCATGCATCAATTTATAGAGGGAATAATTAATGCCACAGTCTCCGCTGGTCAACCGACGTATCTTACTGAACCAAAGGCCCAGTGGGTTACCGGATGAAAATACGCTCAAGTTACAAGAGTCTCAAATGCCAGTTGCAGCAAGCGGTGAGATGCTACTGCGCACCGCGTACTTATCACTTGATCCCTACATGCGTGGCCGGATGAATGATACAAAATCTTATGCGGAGCCGGTAAAGATAAATGAGGTCATGACCGGCCAGGTGGTGGCTGAGGTAATTAATTCTGATGTCCGTGGCTTTGAAGTCGGTGATTTTGTGCTCTCCGGCAGCGGTTGGCAGGACTATGCTGTATCTGATGGCACAGAAGTTCTAAACCTCGGTAAATCCCCGGACAATCTCAGCTGGTCGTTGGGACTATTAGGTATGCCCGGCTATACAGCTTATGCAGGCTTGTTAAAAATCGGTGAGCCAAAAGCCGGTGATACTGTGGTAGTGGCCGCCGCATCCGGACCAGTCGGGGCAACCGTTGGTCAGATAGCGAAGATCAAAGGATGCAATGTAGTGGGTATTGCAGGGGGCGCAGAAAAGTGCACTCATGTGATTGAAAATCTGGGCTTTGATCAATGCATTGATCATAAGGCATGTGACTTTGCAGAGCAGTTAAACTCCGCCTGCCCGAAAGGCATAGATGTTTACTTTGAAAATGTCGGTGGCAAGGTTTTGTATGCGGTACTACCGCTACTCAATCCATTTGCACGCATGCCTGTTTGTGGTGTTGTGTCCTGGTATAACCTGAACGGCCTGCCGGAGGGGACTGATTTCGGACCAGTCATTATGGGTACGATTTTACGAATGAAAGTCAAAGTACAGGGTTTTATTATCTACGACAGTTTTCCGAAGGAGTTGTATCAGGAATTTGTGAAAGACATGAATGCCTGGCTTGCTGAAGGTAAGATGCATTACAAAGAGCAGGTAGTTGAAGGACTGGAGAATGCACCATCTGCGCTTAATGATGTATTGACCGGCATGAGTTTTGGAAAGGTAGTAGTGAAAGTTTCGTAACAATATAGATATCACCGCGGTGGTAGTAGTCTGGTGGGTCGTGCGGGAAGTTCGGTAACAGACATTTCACAGCGACAGTTGTCAGAGCAAGGCGAAAAAATGCTGGCATAGCAGAGCCTACGTCGAAATTTTTTAACGCATCTATGGCGACTGTGGCTTCGATCCGTGTTGCCGAACTTTCCAAACGACCCGCTAG
>CAZKAQ010000097.1:11421-14496 GCA_964550655.1 uncultured Granulosicoccaceae bacterium | reverse complement strand
GCCCTCGCCATGGCGCGTTCTCGCTACACAGACTTCTGCCGCGCAGACTCCTAGTTAACTTTCTGTTAGCAATTTGCCCGACAATCAGGACTTAAAATCATGAGCCATCCCATCAGCCGATTCCCGGTTCCGTCCATTGAAGACCTGCCTGAAGACATGAAGCAACGCATGCTCGATGTACAGGAGAAGGCGGGTTTTGTTCCCAATGTATTTTTGGCGCTTGCACATCGGCCTGATGAGTTTCGAGCTTTCTTTGCCTATCATGATGCTTTGATGGAAAAGGACAGTGGATTGAGTCTGGCAGAACGTGAAATGATTGTTGTCACTACTTCAGGTGCAAACAGTTGCCAGTATTGTGTCATCGCTCATGGTGCGGTGCTCAGGATCAGAGCGAAGAACCCGCTGATTGCCGATCAGGTTGCAATTAACTATCGCAAAGCAGATATCAATGCAAGAGAAAAAGCCATGCTGGACTTCGCAATGAAGGTTTGCGACAGTGGTGCTGAAGTTGATGATACTGACTACGAGTCATTGCATGCGCATAGCTTCTCTGATGAAGATATCTGGGACATCGGTGCCATTGCAGCGTTCTTCGGACTATCGAACCGCATGGTGAATGTTATCGGCATGCGACCGAATGATGAGTTTTATCAAATGGGGCGTTGATTTAGTGAACCGTCTTCAACCGATTTTGTTCTTCAAAGGACATTTGGGACTACGGTAGCTTCAGGGTAACAGCGAGGAAGTAGCCGGTCTTTAAGGTTAGTGTATACGTCGTGCGATGATGGTCAAATGCAGAGTATGCAGCTACACAGAAAATTTGATTTTGACAGTCGTGCCGCAGTTGGGTCTGCTCAGCAGAGTAAATTCACCGTCCATGAGGGCTACCTGCTCCTCCATTCCACGTATGCCGTAGTGCCCCGGCTTACTTTGAACAGGTGTAAACCCGACTCCGTTGTCAGTGATACCCAGGCGAAAAAGCTTTTCTCCGTTCTCTTTGCCTGATGATGGCAGTGGTGACAGATCAATTGATACAAGCTTCGCTTTTGAATGCCGCTCTACATTGTGTAGAGCTTCTTCAGTAATCCTGAACAGGGTTTCGGCGTGTCGGTGTACCAGTGCTGATTCGTGTTTGTCGATGTGGATATTAGTTTTTATTCCTGTTTGTTCGGAAAAGCGATCACACAAACTTTGTATTGCACCGTCGAGGCCGATTTCATTAACATCGTTATAACGTATTTGTGTGATTGCGGCCCGTGCTTCGGCGATTCCTGATACGGCGACTTGTTCCAGATTTTCAAGTTCGTGCTCAAGCTTCTCTTCCGGTAGTTTTTTGCGCAGTTTGCGTACTACTCGAATCTGTGTCAGCAGTGCCATTAGTGAGTGAGCCAGCGTGTCGTGCATGTCGCGTGCAAATCGCAGGCGTTCCTGAGTCAATGCGGTTCGACGCTGATCTGTCGCCAACTGCTCTTTAGCAATAGACAGTTGCTCTGCCTGTAGTTTATGCTCGTTAATATTCAGGATGGTACCGAAGAGCCATTCGGGTTTATCGTCTGCTGTTCGAGTGACTATCTGGCCGCAGTCGAGTACCCAGCCCCATTTACCGTCATGGTGTTTGATTCGTCGTTCAAAGTCATAGCGTTTTGACTTTCCTTCAAGATGCATGTTGAGGACTTCGTCTGATTTTTCAAGATCATCCGGGTGAATTAAATCTCTTGTTTCTTTGACATTTGAAAAAGGCAGATCCGGATGACCGCAGATATCCCTGAAGCGTTGGTTAACTCTGAACTCGCCAGTCTGTAAATTCCATTCCCAGGTGCCAGCGCCGGTACCTTTGATTATTGAAGCGAGTCTGGATCGTTCTTCTGCCAGTGCTTTTTTTTCAAGAATATTTTTTGTAGTGTCTTCTATTATTCCTATAGTGCCATTTAAGATTCCTTTTGAGCTGAATATGGGGGCAGCGACTGAACGTACGTACCTGGTAGCACCATTGTTATCAACGATGCGAAATTCTTCATTGAAAGTGCTTTGGTTCTCCAGCGTGTTGCGCAGCTGGTTTACCACTTCTTCTTTGTCATCATCATAAAGGCTTTCCTGCCAACCATGGCCCAGTAACTGCTGTTCGGATTTACCCAATAGATTTTGACACTGTTTGTTTGTGTAATCACATGCGCCTTTTTGATCTGAGCCGAAGACACCCAGCGGAGCAGCATCGCACAGGCCTCTGAATCGCGATTCACTGACAGCCAGTTGTTCAGCTGTTCTGCGGGCCTCGAGAAGATCAACTACTGCATTGGCGAGGTTGCGCAGAACCAATCGGTGTTTGTCCGTCAGTTGCTTCGGTTTTCTGTCGATTACGCAAAGTGTACCGACAGTCGCACCATCACTCAGTGTGAGTTTTGTGCCTGCGTAAAAACGAATGTTTGGCTTGCCGGTGACCAACGGGTTTTGGCTAAAGCGTGGATCCGCGGTTGCATCGGGAATTTCCAGAATATCGTTGATATCTTTGATGGTATGGCTGCAGAAAGCGACATCTCTCGGAGTTTCACTCGTACTTTTCAATCCGGCATTTGCTTTAAACCACTGTCGGTTTGTATCTATCAATGAAATTAGACTGATGGGGGCTTCGCATACTGCTGCCGCAACCTCGACAAGTCCGTCGTATGTTGCTTCGGGTTCGCTATCGAGGATGTTCAGGGCATGCAGCGATGCCAGACGGGTTTTTTCCTGATCGTTATTCTGGTCTGATTTCATAGCCGGCTCTCTGCGAGAAGTGTGTTGCCGTCAAGACAGTTTGCTGTTGTTATGTAAAGCCCGGATCCGAATTCAACAGAGCATTTATCAAGTTGTATTACCGTCTACGGTTGACAGCACGAACAGCCAGTTCGGTCCGGCTCTGTGCATGTAGTTTTGCCATTATACGACTAACGTAGTTCTTTACAGTTCCCTCTGCAAGGTGTATTTCTGCGGCAATCTGCTTGTTGGTTTTACCTTCAGCAATCTGGCTTAGAATCTGTTCTTCTTTGGTTGTTAAAGGTACTTCGTAAGGGTCATGGTTTTGGTTGGGGTTTTGGT
>CAZKAQ010000097.1:0-11321 GCA_964550655.1 uncultured Granulosicoccaceae bacterium | reverse complement strand
GTTTTGGTCAATAACTTTATCATCGGCCAGAATCCCGGAGGAGCCGGGTGTCACTTCAGTCGTGCCGGATAAATTGCGAAACTGGCCCATCACTTTGCGCGCAATGGATGGTGACAGATAGGACTCGCCCCGATGAACTGCCTTAACCGTCGCAAGTACCTCAGTTTCAGTGGCATCCTTTAGCAGGTAAGCCTGTGCGCCGGCGCGTATTGCATCAAAGACGAGATCGTCATGATCAAATGTTGTCAGTACGACGACGCGTGTATCCGGTTTTTGAGAGGTAATTTCGCGAATTGCATCGACGCCATTAATTCCGGGCATCTGCAAATCCATGATAACGACATCTGGCTCGAACTCCAGTGCCGCCTCGATAGCCTGCTGACCATCTGCAGCAGTCGCGACAATTTCAATGTCAGATTCTGTATCCAGCATCATTGCCAGGCCACGTCGAATCAGTGGTTGATCATCTACGATCATCAACCGAATGGTCACTTCGTTTTTCACTTTAACCTTCGGCTGTCCTGATGAGAGTTTTCCTAGTGTACTGGATCAGGTAAACGTGTGCATACGAGAGTTTGTCATCTAGTTTGCTCGACTAAGCCGAGGCAACAGTATCGATCGAAGACATGAGGTCATTATTCTCTGGAGGGCTTGTTCACCTGGTGTGGAGGGGGTCTGCTGACTTGCATAGCGCCTGCTCAGGTCAGACGCCTGTTGATTCATTCGGACTAATTATTTTCAGTAGTATTTTGATCGGCCGCTGCGGCAGATCTCTCGGAGGCAAGCTGGTCCTGATTAAGCTGAAAAAACTCATGAAGCTGTCCGACGATCGGTGAAGGCAGTCGTGCCGTCAGGTATCGCAGGGTGGAGGCGGTGGCGGCCGCGGATTGTTCTTCCGTGAGCGCTGTATCTCTAGCTACTGACAAAATAAGGTCTTGCATGTTCTTGGAATTGGTCAAAAGTTTTCCCTTGGAATTTGTCGCTACACAATTTCCGTTTCTGTGTAGCGTGTGTCTAAATCTATCTAATAAAATTAATGAATGTCAGTGTCAGATGTCATTTTCTGCTCGGAAAATTCGGTTAATACGGAGTGTGACACTGGTGAGTAAGTTGGTGAGATTGACCGTGTGCGCACGGTGCCATTGATCACATCGGCGAAATCAGCATTTCGCACAACTTTACACAATGTTAGCCCCGAACTGCTCCGGACAAATACGGTATGCCTACTTTGACCGATGCCTTGTGTTTAGCGATGGTTGTCTTTGCATTACAAACAAGACTGAGATGAGTGGCAGGTTGAATTGACAATACCGTTCCGTCTCTGAGTTCTAAAGCGGCAAAGCCGTCCTGTGAGGTATTCAGGACGTCGCCGTTGCGGAGGTAGGTGCCGGCCTTCGGTTCAGCGCCGTTCACGGTTGCCTTACCCTTGTAGTAGACAAGCTTGCCTACTGACAGATCCGGTTGGTGTGAGTAACACGTTGAATCAGTCAATGCCGACAAGTCTGCATCATGTATCTGTATCTCACCTGAGTCGGTCCATAGCGGCGTGCAGGCAATTGCTGTTGCCAGAATCGTGTTGGCCAAAATTGAAATGTGCATCAGAACTCCATTCTTCGGAAACTATGGAGAGCTTTATAGCGTCAGGGATTGCGCCGCACCAGTGCAGTTGGTCATCAATGTGATTCGATCGTCTGCGAGGTGAAACTGACTGTTGCTGTTACTAAAGTCATGCTTGTCGGTAGGATAACGGAGTGTGTTTCAGTGGGGACTGTTGACGAGTATCCGGGTAGTTGAGGCGGTAGTGTTACTGATGCTGAATATGTTTGGTTTATAACGCTCACGAAAAGGAATATTACTGCAAGCTGAATGGGAATATCAGGTAGTTAACCTTGTCGTCTGCGAACCGTTAACATTTACACGTTAGATTTACGGTACCGTGTTATTAGTATGAGTAAGTTTCCTATGGGCTGCAGTGATGAGCCAACTCCGTTGTTAGCTCATTACTGACAAGCACAGACCGTGCGCTAACTTTCAGCTAAACGTACCAACAGGTCTTTTGCGTCTATCTGATCACCGGCTTTTACAAGTAACTCGCTTACAACACCGGATGACTCGGCGTAGATGGCCGTTTCCATCTTCATTGCTTCAATTGATAACAACAACTCTCCTGCGGTGATCTGTTGTCCACTGCTTACATTGACTGTAGAAATAACGCCCGGCATTGGCGCGCCAACCTGCATCTTGTCTTCCAGGTCAGCTTTAGGTCTGGCCAGGTTTGCACCGGATGCACCGTGGATTCGATCAGGTACCTGTATCGAGCGGGGTTGTCCATTAAGCTCAAAGAATACTCTGACCAGGCCTTTGTCATTGGTCTCGCCAATCGCCACACATCGCACCACCAGTGTCTTGCCTTTTTCTATGTCGATCAGTAGTTCGTCGCCTACCTTGAGGCCGTAGAAATACACGGTTGTTGGTAGCACGCTGGTGGGGCCGTACTCTTCCTGAGCAGCGGTAAAGTCTGTGAATACCTTCGGGTACATGTTGTAGGACGCGAGTTCCTGTTGGCTGATCTCTTTTGACAGTGTTTCTTCGAGTTCCTTTCTTGTCGCCTCGAGATCAACGGCGGGTATTGTTGCACCTGCGCGTTCTTTTAAAGGTTCTTCACCCTTAAGTACCTTGTTCTGAAAATCTGCAGGCCAGCCTTCAGGTATCTGGCTCAGTTCGCCTTTCATCAGGCTGATGACTGAATCCGGAAAGGCGATCTCTTTATCTGGGTGATTGATGTCTTCTACGCTGAGATCCTGGCTTACCATCATTAAGGCGAGGTCACCAACCACCTTGGATGAAGGTGTGACTTTGACAATATCTCCGAGCATGTCGTTCACATCTGCATAAGTTTGTGCGACTTCATGCCAGCGTGGTGCCAGGCCGAGTGATCTTGCCTGTTCTTTGAGATTGGTAAATTGACCGCCCGGCATTTCATGTAAATAGACTTCGGATGCAGGGCTTTTTAAATCACTTTCGAAAGCGGTGTACTGAGTGCGAACGTTTTCCCAGTAAAACGAGATTTTTTGTATGGCCTCACTGTCCAGTGCCGGATCTCTCTCTCCGCCGGACAAGGCTGCAACTATAGAACCGAGGCATGGTTGTGATGTGCCACCGGATAGTGCATCCATGGCGGCGTCAATGGCATCGACGCCGGCATCAATTGCGGCGAGTACGGTGGCTGCTGATATGCCCGATGTATCATGTGTGTGAAAGTGAACGGGTATACCGATTTCTTCACGCAGTGCTTTGAACAACACGGTGGCGGCAGCAGGTTTCATCAGGCCACCCATGTCTTTTATACATAAAATATGCGCGCCGGCTTTTTCGAGCTCATGCGCCATATCGAGGTAGTATTTTAATTTGTATTTTGGTTTCGCCTGATTGAGCATATCGCCGGTATAACAGATGGCGGCTTCGCATAACTTGTTTTCTTCGAGTACCGTATCCATTGTTACGCGCATGTTGTCAATCCAGTTAAAGCAGTCGAAAACCCGGAACAGATCGATCCCACCGGCAGCTGCTTCTCTGACGAAATGTTTAACTACATTGTCTGCATAGTTGGTGTAACCAACGCCGTTGGCACCACGCACCAGCATTTGTAGCAGTATGTTTGGTGCGCGTTCTCTTATGATTGCCAGACGTTCCCACGGATCTTCGGTAAGAAATCGCATGCTGACATCAAACGTAGCACCGCCCCAGCATTCCAGTGATAGTAACTGTGGCAGTGCTTTTGAATAAGCGCCTGCGATATTGACTATGTCATGGGTGCGCATTCGTGTTGCCAGCAATGACTGAGGTGCATCGCGCATGGTCGTGTCGGTAATCAGTATTTCCTTGTGGTTGCGCATCCATTTTGCAAACGCTACGGGACCTTCTTTATCAAGCCTTTGTTTGCTGCCGTCAATTGCGGTCTGATCAAACCAGGGCGGATCAATCGGTCTGTCGTTAGCTTTTGGCTTTGCACGGTCGCGTGCGTCAGGATGTCCGTTGACACTGACATCGGCTATGTAGTGCAGTAACTTGGTTGCACGGTCTTTTCTTTTAACCTGTTCGAACAGTTCCGGTGTGGTGTCGATGAATTTTGTGGTGTAAGTATTATCGAGAAACTTCGGATGACTGATAATGTTTTCAAGAAATGTCAGGTTGGTAGCTACGCCGCGAATTCTGAATTCACGTAACGCACGATCCATGCGCTTAATGGTTTCTTCAGCGCTGGGAGACCAGGCGGTAACTTTTTCAAGCAGCGGATCATAAAAGCGGTTAATAACTGCGCCGGAATACGCTGTGCCGCCATCCAGTCTGATACCAAAGCCCTGCGCACCTCGATAGGCGGTTATGCGCCCATAATCAGGGATAAAATTCTGTTCGGGATCTTCGGTGGTGATACGGCATTGCATGGCGTGGCCGTTGAGCTTAATGTCTTCCTGCTTTGGTACACCGGATTCCGGCGTGCCTATTTTTTCACCGCTTAAAAGATGAATCTGTGCTTTGATGATATCGATACCGGTGACTTCTTCTGTCACGGTGTGTTCAACCTGCACACGCGGGTTGACTTCAATGAAGTAGAATTGTTCGGTGTCGATGTCCATCAGGAACTCAACAGTTCCGGCACCTTTGTAGCTTGTTGATCGGCCAATTTTTAAAGAGTACTCGGCAATTTCCTGTCGCTTGGCATCACTCAGATACGGGGCAGGTGCGCGTTCAACAACCTTCTGGTTACGTCTTTGCACCGAGCAGTCGCGCTCGAACAGATGTACAACATTGCCATGGGTATCTCCGAGTATTTGTCCTTCCACGTGACGTGCGCGTTCGACCAGCTTTTCAAGGTAGATTTCATCTTTACCGAATGCGGCACGAGCTTCACGCTTGGCTTCATCGACTTCTTTGTCCAGATCTGCGTCTGAGCGTATGACACGCATGCCGCGTCCGCCGCCACCCCAGGAAGCTTTCAGCATCACGGGGAAGCCAATTTCCGCTGCCATTTTTTTGATTGTCGGCAGATCGTCCGGTAGTGGATCAGTTGCCGGCACTACCGGTACATCGGCTTTAATTGCCAGGTTGCGCGCTGCGACTTTGTTGCCGAGTGATCGCATGGTCTCTGCACTTGGACCGATAAATAAAATACCGGCTTCGTTACAGGCATCAACAAATTCCGGGCTTTCAGAAAGCAGTCCGTAGCCTGGATGGATGGCATCGGCACCTGAGAGTTTGGCAACTCTGATGACTTCATCGATTGCCAGATACGATTCAATTGGCCCCATGTCTTGCGCAAGGTGAGGACCTTTGCCTATCTGGTAGGCCTCATCGGCTTTAAAACGGTGCAGCGCGAGTTTGTCTTCTTCAGCCCAGATGGCGACCGTCCTGATGCCGAGTTCATTGGCTGCTCTGAACACACGGATAGCGATTTCAGAGCGATTGGCGACGAGGATTTTTTTAATGGCCAAGGGAACGTTACCGTAAACTTTAAATTGCGTATTCTAACGTTTTTTTGAACAAGTTTGTGTCGCGTTTGTACTATGACCTGTTGGAGTGATACCGGGCTTGTCGGGCTGCGGCATTACTTAACAAGCCGAGGCATGAGATCCCCGGCTTTTAGTGAACTAATATTCGAATTCACTCCAGACCGGCGCGTGGTCAGAGGGTTTCTCCATGCCTCTGATGTCGTAGTCCATGCCGCTGTCGAGCAGACAATCGGTCAGTGGTTTGGTGGTGAGTATGTGGTCAATTCTCAGGCCGCTTTTGGGTTCTCGATCAAACCCGCGGGTACGGTAGTCAAACCAGCTGAGACACTCTTTTTCATCCGGGTATTTCACCCGATAGGTATCATCAAGGCCAAATTTCTGCAGCTCTGCAAACCATTCACGTTCCTCCGGCAGGAAACTGACGTGGCCCGTACGCAACCAGGCTTTGACACTTTTTTCACTGATGCCTATATCTTCATCAACCGGTGCGATGTTGTAATCACCAATCACAGCGAGCGGTGCATCGCTTTTGAAGTCTGAATGCAACAGTGCCGTGAGGCGCTTGTAGAAGTCTTCTTTACCAGGGAACTTGGTTGGATGATCGCGCTTCTCGCCGTTCGGAAAATAGCCGTTGATAACCGTTACGAGTTTGCCCGACTCTGAAGTGGTGGTTGCTGTGATGAGTCTTCTTTGTGAGTCATCTGTGTCACCGGGCAGACCTTTAACTACGTTTTCAAACGGGCGTTGCGACATGATGGCCACACCGTAGTGCGTTTTCTGGCCGTGGTATTCAACGCTGTAGCCAAAGTCCTGAATAATATCTATTGGAAACTCTTCGTCGGTAACCTTGGTTTCCTGTAAACCAATGATGTCAGGTTGGTGTTTTTCAATCAGTGCTTCAATCTGATGGAATCGAAGACGCAGGCTATTGACGTTAAAAGAAACAATTTTCATATCCATCCTCTGAGGTTGAGAAAAACACCGATGGAGCTGCCGGGTAAGTCACGCGACACCGAACACCCTGACTGCATCGAGTACACAACGCAGTTGTGTCAGTGCACGTTTGCTGCCTTCAAGCTGTGCCAGCATGCCCTGGATTTCATCGTCACGAACAGAGTCGTTACGTTTGGCAAGACGTGACAGTCGATCACACTCAGCGCCGAGTTGTGTCTGCGCCTGTTCAATCGCACGGCTTTTTATCTGTTCGAGCTCTTCGTTAGCGGAAGTTTCCGCCTCGGCAAGCAGCGTTTGTAGTTCACGACGTTTTGCGCCGACCAGTTGCTTGGCCAAAGGCTTTTTAATTGAGTGAAAAGCCTCGTTCAGGGTTTCGTGATCCCATGTTTCTGTGAGATTGCCGTCATGGCTTGAGAGTACAATTCGGAGTAAGTCGCCGCTTAAGAATTGTTCGATATTGAGCGATTTGGGGGCAGGGCAATCAAATACAAAATGTGTTTCAAGTATGACGCTGCCACGCTTTAAGGATTCATCCTGCATGGCACCTACAGACACCTGACCGAAGCCGCCGGAAATGATCTGTTCCATTGCTGTTTGTACGTAGGGATGCTCCCATGTCATAAACTGTACATCTTCGCGAGCCAGTGCGGCATGTCTGCGGAAGGTGATAGTGGCACCTTCTTCACTGAGCCCCGGAAATTCGGTGACGGCCATGTGTTCACCGGGTTTGATTATAAAAGCATGTGTTGACTGATCTTCGATATCAATACCGAGGTTGTCGAGTGCCTGATCCATGTATTTTTGCAGAATATTTTCTGTATCAAAAAGATCAATCTCTTTGATCAGCTGGTCTGATTTTTCTTCTTTGTGTGAGCTTAGTTCCAGTAAGCGATCTCTACCTGCTTCGATTTTTTCGCGATGCTTTTGCGCCAGAACATGTGCATCATCAACCAGTGCATTGAGGTCTTCGCTGCCTGCGAGTGCATTGTTAAAGCGTTCTTCAAGGTCAGACTTTACCAGCTCACCAACCTGGCAGGTTTGTTCAAAAGCGTTTAAGCCTTCATGGTACCAGCGCTGCAGGAACTCATCTTTGCTGCCTTTAACATAGGGTACAAGGATTTTGATGGTGCTGCTTTGTCCGATTCGATCAAGGCGGCCGATGCGTTGTTCGAGCAGGTCGGCGTTGTCGGGCAGATCGATCAGAATCATCTGGTGCAGGAATTGAAAATTTCTGCCTTCACTACCGATTTCCGAGCACAGCAGTATCGGGCTGCCGGATTCTTCATCGGCAAAGTATTCTGCCGCACGGTCGCGTTCAACGATTGACATGTTTTCATGGAACACGGCAGCGTAGATACCGAAGCGGGTGCGTAGCGCTTCGTTTAGTTGTTCAACTCGTGCCACAGACTTGCAGATTAAAAGCAGTTTATCGGGCGTTACCTCGGAGATTTTTTCTGCCAGCCAGTCGATCAAGCCGTCATTGTCACCGATGACAGTGGGTTCAAATAATCGCTCCGGAAATCCGCTGACAGCACGGCGGGTGTTGCGAAACATCACGCGGCCGGTGCCGTGATAGTCGATCAGCGCGTGAACGGTTTGACCCGGGTCGCTTTTTTGTTCGTCTGTAAGATCAAGCGCTTCAATCTGTTTTTGCTGCTCTGCAGTAAGTGATGTGCCTTTTTCGATTGCAGTGGCAATGTCTGCCAGTGCGCGGTAGTTGGCTTCCTCTTTTTTGAACTCGTCGAACGATACAAATCGGTGCGAGTCGAGTAGCTGCAATCTGGCAAAGTGACCCTCGTGTCCCATCTGCTCCGGTGTTGCGGTAAGCAGCAGTAGTGACGGAATCTCTGATGCCAGTGAGGCAATGCAGTCGTAGCCCGGTGTGTCCGCTGCTGCATTCGGTGTTTCAAGGTGATGGGCTTCATCAACGATTAAAGTGTCCCAGCCGGCATCGAGGGCGTGGGCTTCGATTTTCGGGTCGGACAGTAAAACCGGCAGGGTAGTCAGCACCAGCTGTCGGTCGAGGAAAGGATTGCCGTCAGTTGCAGACATCAGTGATTCTTCGTACATCAGTTCATCAACGATGCTGAAAGCAAGATTAAAGCGGCGCTTCATCTCCACCAGCCATTGATGTAGCAGCGGCTCCGGCACAACCACCAGTATTCGTGATATCTGATCGCGCACCAACTGACGGTGAATGATCATGCCGGCTTCAATGGTTTTACCCAGTCCGACCTCGTCTGCCAGCAGGACTCTCGGGTCGAGCCGCGAGGCAACTTCGTTGGCGATGTAGAGCTGGTGTGGAATCAGATCAACCCGCGCACCGCACAATCCGTTTACCGCAGAGCGCGCGAGTCGTTGCTGGACTTCACGGGTGGTGAGTCTTATGTGGTAGCGACGCTCGCGATCAAACTGACCATTAAACAGTTTGTCTGATGGTCGGTTGAATTGCATAAAGTTGTCGAGCTCGGTTTCGCTGAGCGTGTCACTTTTGCCTTCGTCGTTGGTGCCATGGTAGGTGAGTATGCCGTCTATCTCTTCGATATCGTTGACTATCAGTGTACGATCTTCAGCACCGCGGATTCGGTCTCCCGGGCCAAACTGAACGCGCGTCAGCGGCGCGGACTCGGTAGAGTAGGTTCGTATTTCGCCGCTCGCCATGTAGACGATGGTGACCAGCCGGTGTTCGGTTTTTAGAATGGTACCGAGGCCAAGATCATTTTCTGTATCGCTTATCCAGCGCTGGCCGGGGATAAAACTCTGCATCGCTATTGTTTTCTTTTTTTTGAGGTGCTTTATTTGATCGTTCGATTGTAATCGTTAACTGGCACGCTTTCCATTTGTCATTGATTTATTGTACGGTCTTATTTCACGAATCGCTTGCGCGCTGTTGTCGTTGAAAGCATTTTTTCGCGCACCATCTGTCGTGAGTAATAAGGGGTCGAATAGTGCCTGCAGTGGAAACCGGTATGAATCAAGAGTCTTATCAGCCCGCGCATATTGAGGTGCCGCCAATGTTTGTCTGGCCGCCCAGGCCCAAACAGACGTTGCGCTATCTCACGATAGATATCATGCTGCCCTGGGGTCTGTTCTGGATTGCGCTGGCCTTTGTGTTATGGCGTGTCTTCACACCCGAACTTGAAACCATGAAGCACTTTGCGCTGGATTGGGTCGCCGCGCTCTGGTTGCGCAACGCATGCATACTCACTGTGGTTGCAGGCGGATTGCATTGGTGGTTCTACATACGCAAGGCGCAACAGACTGAAACCAAATTTACTCGCCGCTGGCCGGTCCGCAAAAACAATCGATTCTTATGGGGTGATCAGGTTTACGATAACATCACGTTCAGCCTTCTCAGTGGCGTTACCTTCTGGACGCTCTTTGAAGCCGCTACCTATTGGTGGTATGCCAATGGCTATGTAGATTCACCCTCGATCACATCGGCGCCACTGTATTTTTTACTGACTTTATGGGGTGTTTTTTTCTGGTCGACGCTGCATTTTTATTTAAATCATCGATTGCTGCATACGCGCTGGTTGTATCGTGTGGCTCATGAGAGGCATCACTTGAATGTGGTGACCGGACCATGGTCCGGTATATCAATGCATCCGATTGAGCATCTGATTTACTTTTCTGTGTTTTTGCTGTGGTGGATTGTACCGGTGCACCCGGTCATCATAATACTGACGGGCCTGTTTCAGGGGGTCAGTCCGGCAGTGTCTCACTCGGGTTTTGACTACCTCAAGCTGGGTGAAAAACTGCGCATACCGGTGGGCGATAACTTCCATAATCTGCATCATCGTTTCTTCCGCGTGAATTATGGTAACAGTATGGTGCCGGTTGACAGGCTGTTCGGTAGCTGGAATGGAGGCTCAGCTGAAGATATGCAAAAGATGAAGAATCGTTTTGAACGTGAGGTTCGGTAGCAGAATCTTCCCGGCAACGGGGCATGCCCTTAGTCAGGGTTGAGAAATTGGCCCCGGGTTTGTCTGATAGTTTGACAGCGAGTGGTGGTTTTGGCCACGACAAGCAAAGTTGGTCACACCGTTGCGCAGGCAGGAAACAACCGAAGGAGCCGGACTGTTTTAATCTTAAGAAAGTATTCAGAAGTCAGTAGATTTGCCGAAACATGTACTATATATTGTACATGTAATTTATAGAGGTTTTGTCAATGGAAATCGTTAACTTCACAGAAGCCAGGAAATCACTCAGGGATGTCCTGGATCGTGTGGTAGCAGATCAGGACTGCACGGTCATTACCCGGCGTGATGCCGATGACGCAGTGGTGATGTCACGCGAGTATTTCGATGCGTTGATGGAAACTGTGCACCTGCTCAGAAGCCCGGCAAATGCAGCGCATCTGGAGCAATCAATTAGCGAGTATCGTCAGGGCAAGGTGAGTCAGCAATCACTGAAAGATGACTGATGGCATCTGGTAAAAAGATTGCCTGGACTGCGAGTGCCTGGAAGGATTATCTCTACTGGCAATCTCAAGATAAAAAAACACTTAAGCGAATCAACCGCCTCGTGGAAGATACGTTAAGAAGTCCGTTTGAAGGGATTGGTAAACCCGAAGCTCTCAAAGAAAATCTATCGGGCTTTTGGTCTCGTCGTATCGATGATACTAATCGATTGGTCTATGTTGTGGCAGAGGGGACAATCACTGTCATCTCTTGCCGTTATCACTATTGAAGACAATGTAATCAGAGAATTGACAGGCTGATATGCTACAGCCATAGGCGCCAGTTGCCATCGCAGTTAAGTGGCAGGGGTTTGCTTCCCACAGCATGTATCGCGTCAGCTTAACCTGCATTATTCATGAGGCGACCTGCGAACTTGGCTTTTATGTCTTTAATT
>CAZKAQ010000096.1:0-14503 GCA_964550655.1 uncultured Granulosicoccaceae bacterium | reverse complement strand
GGTTCTGGCTCCGGTTCGGGTTCTTCTATCTCCTCAAGAAGCGCCTGCATTTCTTCCTGCAGATCAGTATCTGTAACGAGTTCTGCCAGTATGATCTCTTCGTCATCACCGCTCTGTTCTTCCGCAGGTCTCTCAAGCACGACAAAAGTCAATGCAGCAACAGCAACATGCACGACGACAGACAATACAATCGCCAGTGGATAGCGACGAAAAAGCTCAGACATGATGACTCGAGAGCATAATGAGTTTCACAGCAACGCTAGCGCGCTGTATCACTCATCAATTGCACTTTATCAGCACCCGCTATCTGCAACGCCGCCATTGCACGCATCACGCGTCCATAATCAATAGACCTGTCCGCCGCCACTCTTACAGAACGCTTCGGATCTTCCGCCAACGCTTCGCGAACCAGCCTGACTACAGCCTCTTCGGTGATGGGTACTTCAGGATCGAGCGCTGCACTGAGATATAAATCACCAACGGAGCTGACTGTGAGCACCAGTGGTTCAACGCTTTCTGATTTAACCGACTTGGCGTCACTGTCCGGTAAATCAACCTCAACACCGGTAGTTAACAGCGGTGCTGTGATCATAAAAATAACCAACAGTACCAGCATCACATCAATGTATGGCACCACATTGATCTCTGCCATTAAAGCGCGTTTTTGCCTTCTGCCACTATGCCTTGCCATTATTGGTGACTCGCGTTGCTACGGCGCAGTACCTGGCGTTGCAGCACGGACGTAAACTCATCCATAAAGTTATCGTAGCGATTAAGCAGCCTGTCAGATCTGTTGCTCAACCGATTGTAGGCAACCACAGCGGGTATAGCTGCAAACAAACCAATTGCCGTTGCGATCAACGCCTCTGCAATACCGGGCGCTACCATGGCAAGTGTTGCCTGCTCTACATTGGCAAGGGCCGTGAATGAGTTCATGATCCCCCAAACCGTTCCAAACAAACCAACGTAGGGTGCAGTAGAACCAACAGTTGCAAGAAACGGCAGGTGTTGCTCAACAGAATCGGTTTCGCGCGACAGGGCAATTTTCATGGCGCGGTAAGAACCTTCAACAACTGTTTCACTATCATCGGTCTGTTTGACCAGCCGTGCGTATTCCGTAAAGCCGCGCTCAAAGACGCTCTCCATACCACTGAGTTCTACTCCCTGACGTGAACGAATGTGCTGATACATCTGGTTTGCATCGGCACCACTCCAGAATTCATTTTCAAATGCCGTCGCCATCCTGGTAGCCTTTGATATCTGTCGGCTCTTGGCAAAAATAATTGCCCAGGACACAACCGATGCAATCACCAGCAGCAACATCACGGCCTTGACGACCGGACCGGCCGCAAGAATCAAATACCAGATAGACAAATCAGCGTTCAATGACTCAGTACCATTTGTAAGGACCCGGGCACAGCACAGGGTTTGAAGGATTCGGCATCAAGGCAGGCAATCACCACTTCAGCGCTTGCCAGCAAATCACCACCGGTTTTATTACTTTCATTTAACTCGTTGGCGAGTCTGCATTGCTGCGTAAAGTGCAAACTCGCGCGACGTACTTTTTTTATCTCGGCGGTCACAGACAAGACATCGTCAAACCGCGCTGGTGAAACAAATTCAATATCTGCAGATTTAACCACAAACTGACGTCGTTGCTGCGCCATCAGCTGGCTCTGATCAAAACCGAGGGAACGCAGAAACTCAGTCCGGGCGCGCTCCATGTACTTCAGGTAATTGGCGTAGTAGACAACACCACCGAAATCGGTGTCTTCATAGTATACGCGCACCTGCATGGAGAAAGTCTCCGCCGATACAGAACTCGACTCAGGCTTGTTCATAGCTGTAAAGTTTACTCAACCATTTCTGACTGGTAGCAGCGAGCGTGAGCAGCCTGCATCCGACCGCGAATATTACCGCAAGTTAACCTGCCGCCCGAGTTACGGTGCAGAATAGTTGCCGCGGCGCCGGAGCACCACGAGGTATGGCCAGCGTTCGCAGACCGGTTTTTCAGTCACCGCGAAAACCTGACTCGGTATCTTCGGACAACGCACTCACGCGTCGGTTTCCCTGAGAGAACCCGCTCCGTCGTAAGGTGCACTGTCGCGCAGCTACCAGGACATCCCCTGCCGGGGGCCGTCATTTTTGAAAAGACCAAAAACGAAGCAAAAAGTCTTCTGCGACCAATCTGCCCTTCGGGTGCCTGCGGCATTTTGAGAGTGATCGTGTAAACGGGCCGCGCAAACAGCCATCCATGGCTGACAGCGCTCTTTGCGCCATCCATGGCGCGCCGACCCGCTTACACGAGCACTCTCAAAACTGATTAAACGCGGGTAGAGCAAGAGCGCCTTTTCGTTTGTTTAACTTAATTTTCAGAACAATTTTTCATGAGTAACCGAAAATACTTAAGTATAAAAATCAGACACTTGATAATTTGTTAGATGAAAGTCTGCGCGGTAGAAGTCTGCGTAGCGAGAACGTGCCGTGGCGAGGGTCCTCGATATATTCGAATACGGTACGATCATTTAAGGCGCATAGTTATTCATACGCAACGAAAATGATCGATAATTATTATTACCTTGGCACACCGTCAGGGTGCGTTCGCAGTAGCAGAGGTTCTGCCGCGCAGACTCCCGGGTTACGAATTTTCAGCCCGGGTCACCAGATCAGCGGTCTCGCCCTGTGTGATTACTGGTAAGCCCAGATGTTCACAAGCTGTACGTGTTACCACTCGACCACGCGGGGTACGCATCATTAACCCTTGTTGAATCAGATACGGCTCTATAATTTCTTCAATGGTGCCTGTCTCTTCACCGATGGCTGCACCCAGGTTATCCAGACCGACGGGGCCGCCATCAAACTTTTCTACAATTGCAAAGAGTACACGGCGATCCATGTTATCGAGGCCAAGTGTATCGACGTTGAGCATGTTAAGCGCTGAATCAGCAACTTCACGGGTAATGCGTCCATCAGCTTTAATCTCTGCATAATCGCGTACTCGCCGCAGCAACCGATTGGCAATTCTGGGGGTACCGCGGGAGCGCTGCGCAATTTCATTGGCGCCCTGTGGATCAATGCCAACACCCATCAGCCCTGCAGAACGTGCAACGATACGAGCCAGATCTTCGGGCTGATAGAACTCAAGCCTTTGTACAATGCCAAAGCGATCACGCAGCGGTGAAGTTAAAAGCCCGGCGCGGGTGGTGGCGCCCACCAAAGTAAACGGCGGCAGATCAATTTTTATTGATCGGGCAGCCGGACCTTCTCCGATCATGATATCGAGCTGAAAGTCTTCAAGCGCCGGATAAAGCACCTCTTCCACTACAGGACTTAAGCGGTGAATCTCATCAATGAACAGCACATCGTTTTTATCCAGATTGGTTAGCAGTGCTGCAAGATCACCGGCGCGCTCAATGACTGGTCCCGAGGTATGACGTATGCTGACTTCAAGTTCATTGGCAACAATGTTTGCCAGTGTGGTCTTACCGAGACCGGGCGGGCCGAAGATCAGCAGATGATCAAGCGCCTCTGAACGTGCGCGAGCCGCACCGATAAAAATCTCCATTTGTTCGGCAACCTGCGGCTGGCCTTTGTAGTCCGCAAGCGTTTGCGGCCGCATAGCACGTTCCTGTGCGTCTTCAATTTGCGGGTCACCGGTTAACAAACGATCATCACTCATTTAGATGCCTTCAGTGCTTCGCGAATAATCTCTTCGACTGTCTCACCACTGGCAGATTTCACCATCTTACGTGCTTCTGCGTTTTTAAAACCGAGAGCCTCCAGTGCCGCAACCGCCTGAGCCTGAATACCTGCTGTA
Source organism: uncultured Granulosicoccaceae bacterium (assembly GCA_964550655.1). Classification (GTDB taxonomy): domain Bacteria; phylum Pseudomonadota; class Gammaproteobacteria; order Granulosicoccales; family Granulosicoccaceae. Next base: position 10,686 of record CAZKAQ010000096.1, on the reverse strand, counting down.
GAAGAATCTGCTCCACCAACCGAGCCAGGTACTCCTGATTCTGTGGATAGCTTTGCCACACGATCCTGCATTTCCAGAATTAATCTTTCAGCAGTTTTTTTACCAATGCCGGGCAGTCTGGTCAGTGTTGCAGCATCTTCATTAGCTATGCACTGACTGAATTCTTCTGCACTTAAGCCGGATAGAATTGCGATTGCCATTTTAGCGCCCACGCCACTGACTTTAATTAACTCACGAAACAGTGCTCGCTGCGCAATGGATGAAAATCCGTACAAAAGATGCGCATCGTCGCGTACTGCAAGATGGGTAAACAACACCACCTTTTCACCCACAGGGGGTAAGTTATAGAACACCGACATTGGCGCTTCTATTTCATAGCCAACACCGTTGCAGTCAATCATTAACTGCGGTGGCTGACTTAGAATAATGGTTCCTGCTATGCGACCGATCATGGCACACTCGTCCAGCGTTTTGATTTGCGTCTGCTGCCTGATGCGGAGCGCATATAATTAGTTGCGCCACCCGTGTGTGCATGACAGATTGCAACAGCGAGGCCGTCTGCTGCATCGGGCCTGGGTAAATCTTCAAGACTGAGTAACAAGCGAATCATCTCCTGCATCTGACTTTTGTCTGCACCACCATAGCCGACCGCCGCCTGTTTAATTGCTTTGGGTGCATATTCATAGACCTTTAAGCCACACTGCACTGCGGCACAGATAGCAGCACCACGTGCCTGACCAAGCTTTAACGCAGACATCGGGTTGTTGCTGACAAACACAGACTCGATTGCCATTTCAGCCGGTTGCCATTGTTCTATTAATGCCGTGACTTCAGTAAAAATAAAGCCAAGCTTCTGTGGAAGATCATCACCTTTGATTCTGAGGCCACCGTTGGCAATATGAAAATCACGCGTACCATCGGAGTCTATCAGGCCATAGCCCGTAACCACTGAACCTGGATCAATCCCGAGGACGCGCTTCATTGAGCCGTACAGCCTTCGGTTGACGCTATAGTGTAACTGGTGCTGATATCAACCTGCTTCGTAAGCTTCTGGCGGGATGTCGCCATTGTTGTAAACATTCTGCACATCATCGAGCTCTTCGATGACATCAAGCATTTTAAGGAGCTTGCCACCCTGTTCGGCATCAAGGGTAATTTCATTGTCTGCTCGCATGGTGACTTCAGCCATTTCTGCTTCAAGTCCGGCTGCAACCATGGCTTCTTTCACATCTACAAACGACTCTTCAGTGGTGAGCACTTCGGTAGAACCGTCTTCATCAGTGATGACATCTTCAGCGCCCGCCTCGAGTGCCACTTCCATGAGTTTGTCTTCATCGACATCGGCGCTGTAGGAAAGCACGCCAAGCTTTTTAAACATATAAGACACCGAACCGTCTGCACCCATGTTACCACCGTGCTTGGTAAAGGCGTGTCTGACTTCGGCGACGGTGCGATTTCGATTATCGGTCATGGTTTCAATCATGATCGCAACACCTCCGGTGCCGTAACCTTCGTAGGTGATCTCTTCGTATTGCACATCGTCAAGTTCACCAGCACCTTTTTTTACCGCGCGCTCAATCGTGTCCTTCGGCATGTTACCGCCTAGCCCCTTGTCTATTGCCAAACGCAATCTCGGATTGGCGGCAGGGTCAGAGCCACCCATTCTGGCGGCAACGGTGATCTCGCGAATTAGACGGGTAAAGAGTTTGCCGCGCTTGTTATCCTGAGCCTTTTTCCGATGCTGGATATTGGCCCATTTACTATGACCTGCCATTTTGCTGATTCTCTCTTGACTGATGAGCAGTATTGCATAATGACGTATTTTAACGTCCAAGTGACGTTATATAAAGGCGATAGTTGGAAGGGTTGGCCTCAGCACTGAAAACAGCACCCGACATTGACTCCTGTGAGCGGCAGGAAAGTAAATCTAACAGGCGGCTAACACAAACTGCCTGATAGCAGCCCGATTGGTATGCGACGTCGCTTTCTTTAGAGCGGACTGATAATCCAGCCACAGATACTCTGTGTGCTCCTGCGCATGCAAAATCACTTCCACCCTTGCAGGGAGCGGACAAAGAAACACATGCTCTGTATTGACCGTAACTCCGGGTGGGTAGCGCTTGCGCCATCGGGGTGAGATTTCAAACTCTACTGAATGATGGCAATCAATCAATGACTCACCGGTTATACCAGTCTCCTCCTGCAGTTCACGCACAGCGGCTTCAGCAGGAATCTCATCTACTTCCAGTGAGCCGGTCACCGATTGCCAGAATTCAAAATCGGCATTGCGCTTTAACAGCAGGATCTCCGTTGGTGTATAAATTACTACCAACACTGACTCTGGTCTGCGCGAAGCCAAGTTGCTTTACCTGACCCGGTTAACCTGCCGCAGGAGTTTTCTCTGCCACCTTGCGCGGTTTAAGATTCAGCTCTTTCATCTGACGATCTGATACTTTACCCGGCGCGTTGGTCAACGGGCAGCTCGCACTTTGCGTTTTAGGAAACGCCATCACATCGCGAATAGAATCGGCACCGGCCATAAGCATAACAACCCGGTCTATACCGAATGCAATACCACCATGTGGCGGTGCACCGTAGCGCAATGCGTTTAACAGAAAGCCAAACTTGTCTTCTGCTTCTTCAGCGCCTATACCCAGTAATTCAAGCACGGCTTTTTGCATGTTCATGTCATGAATACGAATCGAGCCGCCACCAATCTCGCTGCCGTTCAGTACCATGTCATAGGCGCGCGACAGTGCAGAGCCCGGCTCTGAACGCAATTGCGATGGATCATTAGCAGAAGGTGCGGTAAACGGATGGTGCAGTGCGGACCAGCGTTTTTCACGTTCATCCCATTCAAACATTGGAAAGTCGATAACCCATAGCGGTCGCCAGCCCTCCGCTACCAGACCACAGTCTTCACCAAGCTTCAGTCTCAAAGCGCCGAGCGAGTCATTCACCACACTGGCAGCACCTGCACCAAAGAACACGATGTCTCCGGTTTCAGCGCCAACGGCTTGAAGAATATTGTTAACTCCTTCTTCACCAATAAACTTAAGGATCGGTGACTGCAGCCCCTCCATGCCCTGAGTCAGATCGTTACACTTGATATAAGCGAGACCTTTGGCACCATAACGACGCACATAGGCATCGTAATCATCAATCTGCTTGCGGCTAAGCTGGTTGCAGCCATCTTTAAGACAGATCGCAGCGACTCGGCCTTTTGGATCAGAAGCCGGCCCCGAGAATACTTTGAAGTCTACGTTCTTTACTACCTCTGACAGCTCAACAAGCTCCAGGTCAATACGCAAATCAGGTTTATCAGAGCCATAGCGACTCATGGCCTCTGCATAGGTGATGGTCGGAAATTCCGGCAGCTGTACATCGAGCTGATCGGCAAACAGTTCACGCATCATCGCCTCCATAGTACCCATGACATCCTGCTCCTCGACAAAGCTCATCTCGATATCAAGCTGTGAGAACTCCGGCTGACGATCAGCACGCAGATCTTCATCACGAAAACATCGCGCGAACTGATAGTAGCGATCAATGCCACTCATCATCAAGATTTGTTTAAACAGCTGCGGCGATTGCGGCAGTGCGAAGAACTCACCCTGATGGGTTCGACTGGGCACCAGATAATCTCGTGCACCCTCGGGGGTTGCGCGTGTCAGAATCGGCGTTTCAACATCGAGGAAACCATTCGCATCCAGATAGTTGCGAAGATTCTGAGTAACTGCCGAGCGCAAACGCATACGCTTTTGCATTTCAGGTCGACGCAAATCAACGTAGCGAAAACGCATACGTGTCTCTTCTTGCACGTCTTCGTCATCCAGCTGAAAAGGCGGTGTCTCTGCTGCATTCAGCACCACGAGGTCCTTGGCGAGTACTTCGATCTGCCCGGTCGGCAGGTCATCGTTGGTTGTGCCCGCAGGACGGGCTCTCACCCTGCCACTTACTTTCAGCACGAATTCATTGCGGACCTGCTCGGCAATGGAGAAGATATCCGGCGTATCAGGGTCGATCACCACCTGGATCAGGCCTTCGCGATCACGCAGATCAATAAAAATTACACCACCGTGATCGCGGCGTCGGTGCACCCAACCACATAGAGTCACATTCTGATCGATAAACCCGGCATCGACGACGCCGCAGTAGTGAGATCGCATTTACTGAATTCCAGGTAAAATAGTTAGGGTCGCAGGGCTGGTGCGCTGCGCGGCCGGAGATTATCACTCAATTTCACTGTATTGCCTAACTCCGAATAGCGTTTTTCGGGTTATTTGCCATTGCCTTCGCAATCGGTAACCGATTATCACCCCGGTTGAGGCATCTGACTGCCAATACGCCGAGACGACTGGCAAAAAGTTTATCGGGCAAAACCAACGGGCACTTCGCGATTGCAACAACCTGAGGATAGACGCTGAGGTAAGCTGCGCAACAGATTAAGTAGACTACTCTCTACTAACACAAACTATCTCTGAACGGAAAACCCATGAAATATGATTTGTACGGCATCGGCAACGCGCTCGTCGATATGGAATATCAGGTATCGGACGACCACCTGAAAGCACTCGGTGTCGACAAAGGCCTGATGACACTTATAGAAGAGGAACGCCACCACGAGCTGGTCGAACAGCTGAGCGATCTAGAACACAAAAAGGCATCCGGCGGATCGGCGGCCAATACGGTCATCGCCACGGCCCAACTGGGCGGCAAGAGCTACTACAGCTGCAAGGTCTCGAATGACGCATTCGGCGACTTTTACCTGCAGGACATGAGTGCCTGCGGCGTCGATACCAACCTCGACGGGCAAACCCGGGTAGACGGCACTACCGGCAAATGCATTGTGCTAGTCACACCCGATGCTGATCGCACCATGAACACCTATCTGGGAGTGACCGTCGGACTCGACGAAGATGCCGTTTCAGAAGAAGCGATCAGGAATTCAAAGTACGTCTACATGGAGGGCTACCTGGTTGCCTCACCAACCGGAAAAGCTGCAGCACTTAAAGCGGCCGCAACTGCCAACCAGGCCAGCGTGCCGACCGTACTGACATTATCAGATCCGAATATGGTGGAATTTTTTGGCGACGGGTTGTTAGAGATGGCCGGTGACAACCTCGATCTGCTGTTCTGCAACGAAGACGAGGCCAACATGATGACAAAATCAAACAGTCCCGAAAAAGCCGCAGAGGCACTGAAAAAAATCGCCAGACAATTTGTTATCACAGTGGGTGCGGAAGGTTCGCTCGCCTATGATGGAGAAAAAATGCACAAAGTGCCGGCTCCCAAAGTTGATGTCATCGACACCAACGGTGCCGGTGATATGTATGCCGGTGCATTTCTGTACGGCCTGACGCACAACATGAGCTTTGTTGAGTCAGCGCAGCTTGCGAGCAAAGCCGCTTCAAAAATCGTCACACACTTCGGCCCGCGGTTGCCGGCAGAGCAGACTCGAGCATTGTTAACTTAAGTCACAGTTTCACCTCAACCTGTTAAGATAACGAATTGCAAAATACAATAACTGGTGTACTGACCCGGCCGGTTCAGCGTGTTTGAACCAGTTCACCAAATCCCGTAAACCTCCAGCCAACTCAGCCGCTAGCGATTAAATAATTCGGACTATTTACAAATATAGTGTGCATCTCGCTATTTTTGAATAATCCAAATGAGAATTATTTCCGTTAATCCGGCGGTGGATGAACCCTTTCTGGATCGAACTGGTTATTTTCGGACAGTGCAGCATAATCCGACCCGTACAACCACTCACCGCCATACTATCCGCACGTTTGATAGAGAATACTATGGCAGCCAGAAGCTCACGATCAGAGCAGATAGATATGTCCACGCCAAATAACGTGCAGTCGCAAACCACTGCAAAACGCCTTGCCAAGCAATCGAAGCTGGTCAGGAACTACTACGCTCGTGTGCCGCTTGAAGATTTATCTCATCGTAGTACAAAAGAGTTAAGTGCCGCCGCGATGTCGCACTGGAATATGGCGGCCAATCGAAAGCCGCACCAGAGCCTGGTTCGCATCTATAACCCGACGTTAAAACTGCACGGCTGGGAATCTCAAAGTACGATCGTTGAAATCACTACAACTGATAAGCCATTTCTGGTGCGATCAATATCATTGGCCATTACCAACCTCGGCTTTAGTATCAGCGAATTTATCCATCCTATATTTTCTGTCTCCCGCGATAAAAACGGAAAAATGCAAGGTACAGTCAATGACACAAAAAAGCATGTGATATCTGAGTCATTCATGCAGCTGCACATTGATCGCCACTACGATGAAGAATCATTCAAACAACTGGAATCTGTTATCACAGAGGCAATTAACAATGTAAACCTGGTCTGCGACGACTGGGAGCCAATGAAAGCAGCTTGCAAAAGCGCAATTGACAGACTGCGCGCAACCAGCCCGAACACATTTGAAATCGCTGAAGCTGCAGATTTTGTAAAATGGTTGCAAAGATACTACTTCACCTACACCGGCTATTGCGAATTAAAAACCTCCGGGAAGACCGCCACTGTCACTGAAACACACGGCATATTCAGAGTAGACAAGCCGCTGGCAACGCTTAACAAGTACATTCACAAAGACGAGCTGTTGAAAGCAAAAAAAAGTGATGTTCTGACAATCACCAAGTCTATGTCGAAAGCACCAATAATGCTGCCGATTCACATGGATGTTATTACTTTTAAAAGGATTGACAGCAAGGGTCGCGAAAGCGGTCGTTGCGTTATTGCAGGTTTCTTTACCCCAAGAGCGGCAGGCGCCGAGCTTGACAGCATCCCGCTGCTACGCCAAAAGGCTTTTAACATTATCGCCAGGGCCGATATCAGTCCGGGCGCTCACGACGGCAAGTTATTACTATCAACACTTGAAAGCCTGCCAAAAGATTTGTTGCTACAGACAGACGAAGATACTATCTCTGATATCTGTCGCGGCATAATGAAACTGGAGCACCACCCTCAGGTAAGAGCATTCGGTGTGTATGGACACTACAACCGTTTTGCAAGCTGCATGGTCTATGTGCCAAGAGATCTCTATTCCAGAGAACTGCGGCAGCGTGTACAACACATTCTGCAAACCGAGTTGAACTCCGACACAATTGACTTCAAAGCCAAATTTTCATCAGAAAATGCTTTGGCAAGCATGCACTTTTTTCTCAGTATCCCAAAGCCTCAAAAACAACCGGCTGAGTTCTCTAAAATTGAGAAACTGATTATCGACGCAGTACAGAACTGGGACGAGAATCTGCGCCTGGCCCTTTTCTCAGAACTGGGTGAGCAACAGGGAAGCAGCATCGCAATGAACCTGTTGCGCGGCGTGCCCGACAACTACAAAGAAAATCATACCGTCAGTGATGCAACAACGGACCTCGCCCTGCTTAGCCAGCTCGAAAGCGAAACAATTGATGTACTGCTTTATCACACTGCAGAGCAGGCAGAGAACGAAGTCAGCTTCAACATTTATCACTACAATGTTGATGTGCCTCTGTCAAAAACTATCCACATCCTTGAGAACATGGGTTTTCAGGTCGACAGTGAAGATCCCTATGTCATAAAGTCTGACGAAAGCAAGCTGCATATTCGCGAGTTCAAGCTTAGAAGCACCAATGGCAACGCTGTAAAAGTTGAAAAAATAGCACAAGACTTCCGTGCCGCGTTCCTGAAAGTCTGGAGCGGAGATATAGAAGACGACGGCATGAATCAGCTTGTGATGGCAGCAGGCCTTAACTGGCGCCAGACCACCATCCTGCGTAGCTACGCCAAGTATCTGCTGCAGATAAAGGTACCCTACTCATACGACTATCTTATCCGCTGCCTGATCAACAACCCGGATCTGGTAAACAATATAGTTACACGGTTTGAAACGCGCTTTAATCCGGCACTTAAATCAAATAAAACTGACAAACTACAGAAGCAGTTTGTAGCCCTGCTGGATAACGTCGTCAGCCTTGATGAAGATCGCATACTGACCACAATGCAAAGCGCATGCGATGCTACCGTTCGTACCAACTACTACAAAAAAGACCAGCATGGCAATCCGATTACTTATCTGTCAATCAAACTGATTCCTGCAAAGGTCGATGGTATGCCACTACCCTGCCCGGCTTTTGAGATCTTTGTTTGTTCACCAAAATTTGAAGCGACTCATTTACGCGGCGGCAAAGTGGCACGAGGCGGCCTGCGCTGGTCAGACCGTCGCGAAGACTTCCGCACCGAAGTACTTGGCTTGATGAAAGCACAAATGGTGAAGAATTCGGTGATTGTACCGGTCGGCTCCAAAGGCGGTTTTGTTGTCAAACAAGCACCCATCGGTGGAACACGGGACGAACTGATGAAAGAAGTAATTTCGTGCTATCAGAACTTTCTGCGCGGCCTGCTGGACATCACAGACAACTATAAAAAAGGCAAGGTCATCAGCCCGACAGACGTCGTATGCCACGACGAACAAGACCCCTACCTGGTAGTTGCCGCTGACAAAGGCACTGCAACTTTTTCAGATATCGCCAATGGTATTTCAGCTGAGTATGGTTTCTGGCTTGGTGATGCATTCGCCTCAGGCGGTTCGGTTGGCTATGACCATAAAGGCATGGGTATTACCGCAAAAGGTGCCTGGGAGTCAGTTAAAAGACACTTCCGCGAAATGGAGCACGATACACAACAACAGGAATTCACTGTTGTCGGTATCGGTGACATGGGCGGTGACGTCTTCGGTAACGGTATGCTCTTGTCAAATAAAATAAAACTGCTGGCAGCATTTAATCATCTACACATCTTCCTTGACCCTGAACCCGATCCTGCCAAAAGCTTCAAGGAGCGCGAGCGACTGTTTAAGCTGGAACGCTCAAGCTGGGAAGACTACAACGCCAAACTAATTTCCAAAGGCGGCGGTATCTTTAATCGTTCAGCCAAGTCAATCAAATTGTCGCCTCAGGTGCAGGAGATGATTGGCAACAAGTCAAAGGAAATGACACCGAACGATCTTATCCATGCGCTGCTTAAAACTGAAGTAGATCTTCTATGGAATGGTGGCATTGGCACCTACATTAAAGCTTCCAATGAAACACATGCAGACGCACAGGATAAAGCCAACGACTCCCTGCGAGCAGACGCTAACACCCTTGGCTGCAAAGTTGTCGGTGAAGGTGGCAACCTTGGCTGCACCCAGCTGGGCAGAATAGAGTTCGCAGCCTGCGGTGGAAAAATTTATACAGATGCCATAGATAACTCTGCCGGTGTAGATTGCTCCGACCATGAGGTCAATATAAAAATACTGGTAGACAGTCTTGTCGCCAACAAAAAACTGGCAAGCGCTAAACGCGCTCGACTACTGGCTGACATGACTGACAATGTCTCTGAACTGGTGTTGCGCGATAACTATCAACAGACACAGTGCATCAGCCTGACACTGGCAGAAGCGCCAAAGTGGCTCGATGAACATAGCCGTTTTATCGAAGCACTTGAGTCGGAAGGCAAGCTTAACCGTGATATCGAATTTCTACCTGACACAGAAGAGATTAACGAACGAATCAGTAAAGGCTACGGACTGGCTGCACCCGAAATCGCAGTACTGGTTGCGTATAGTAAGATGGATATTTATCAGAGATTAATGGACTCTCCTTTTGCTGAAGATCCGTTCTTTGAAAAGGAACTACTCAGCTACTTCCCGCCACAACTTTCAAAAAAGTATCCTGAGGCGATTCTTTCACATCAACTGCGCAATGAAATAATTGCAACGCAGGTTACCAACAGCTTTGTCAATCGACTGGGACCGACTTACCTCAGAAGACTGCGCGACGAACTTGGTGCACAAACCAGTGAAATTGCAACTGCATTTGTTGCAGTAAGGCATCTGTACAGTCTGCGTGATCTATGGAGTGAAATCGAAAACCTCGACAACCAGGTATCAAATGCTGCACAAACGGAGATGTTGCTACATGTGCAAGGCTGGGTAGAACGCGGAGTTCACTGGCTGGTTAAAAACCGCCGCAGCCACCATGGCCCGCAGGACATCATCGAAAAGTTTGGTGACAGTATTAACGAATTGCGCACACTGATTCCGCAAGCCCTCGCAAAGCCGAACAAAATCAGTTACCAGTCCCGTTGTAATTACTTTGCAAAGGCCGGTGCTTCGAAAAAACTGGCCGCAGAAGTTGCCGCCGTGGTGCCACTATCGTCGAGTTTCGACATAGTGGACATTCACAACACATCAGGCACTGACCTCAAACTGATCACCAATCTCTACTTCCATCTGGGTGACTTTCTGGACCTCCAGTGGTTGCGCGAACAGATTGGCCTGCTCGATGTAGACAGCCACTGGCATATACTTGCCAAGTCCGCCTTACGACTCGACATACACTACAGACAGAGACATCTTTGCGCCGAAATACTGGAAGGCGCCGGCAAACGTAAATCTGCAGATGAAATCGTCAATGCATGGGCTGAAAATTCAGAAGAACGCCTGACACTCTACAGACAACGGCTAAAAGAGATTATGGCAAGCAGCCACGTCGACTACGCCATGCTCTCGCTGGCAGTCAATGAAGTGCAGAAACTGCTTAACGCCGACAGACCGCTTGCCGGCAGTGAGTAGGTGCCTGAAATTTGTCACCTTCTGGTGAAGTTGGTGTCTTAAGAGGCGTTACTTGGCAAAACTGTCACAGCTA
>CAZKAQ010000095.1:0-14620 GCA_964550655.1 uncultured Granulosicoccaceae bacterium | reverse complement strand
TGGAATCAAAGATCAAGTGAGATGCCGTCGATTTCGTGAATAGTCCGGGCTAGTAGTCTGTGTGCAGTTGCACGCACATGAAATGGTCACTCAAAAACGCCGAAGTGTAAAACCTTACGCCAGCGTCTCAGGATGCAAACTACCACTGCTTAATCGATAAACGGTACGCATACGCGCTGCAAGTCTGGTGTCATGAGTGACAATCAGCAACGCCGTGCCAAGCTCACGATTTAATTCCAGCATCAGCTCATACACATAGGCGGCGGTTTCTTCATCGAGGTTACCCGTTGGCTCGTCGGCAACCACCAGCTGCGGCTGATTAATCAGTGCCCTTGCAATTGCCGCGCGTTGTCGCTCACCACCAGAGAGTTCTGCGGGTTTATGATGCAAACGATCACCGAGGCCGGCTTTCTTTAATAATGCAGCCGCCGCTTTGCGTGCCTGTGATGTTGATTTTCGTGCAATCAACAATGGCATAGCAACATTTTCCACTGCTGTGAATTCAGCCAGAAGATGATGGAACTGATACACGAAGCCAAGTTTTTCAGCGCGCAGATAACCACGAGCGGCGGCAGATAATTCATACAGGTTCTGTCCGCCAATGGAGACTTCGCCTTTATCAGGTTTGTCGAGTCCTGCCAGTACGTGTAAAAGTGTACTCTTACCGCAACCCGAAGAACCTATGATTGCTATCTGTTCCGCCACATCAATGCGCAGATCAAGGTTGCGCAGAATCGTCAGTTGTTCAGCGTTTTGTTTGTATACTTTATCAACGCCAATGGCGTGCAATACCGGTAAATTATCACTCATCAGCGATACTTCCAGCCTTTATGCTCAATGACCACAAGTGTTGTTGCTTATTCATACGCCAATGCCTCGGCAGGTTCAGTACGTGCAGCCCGCCATGCAGGATAAATAGTAGCAAGCAGTGTCAGAACGACTGCAAGTGTTGCCACCCTCCATACATCTGTATAATCGAGTTCTGAAGGCAGTACGCTGATGTAGTAGACACTCGGGTCGAGAAAACGCGTTTGAAACAGACGTTCGATAGCAGGTACCAATGTTTCAACATTTGTGGCAAGCAGAATCCCGCCAACAACACCCAGCACTGTTCCAATAAAACCTATTAAGGCACCTTGTATTAAAAACACAAACATAATCGACCTTGGTGAGGCACCCATGGTGCGCATAATAGCAATTGCAGATTGTTTGTCTGTCACTACCATTACCAAAGTACTGACAATATTAAATGCCGCAACAGCCACAATAAGCGCCAGTATCACAAACATCACTGTTTTTTCAGTTCTGACAGCACGGAAGAAATTCGCATGTCTCTGGGTCCAGTCACTGACCCAGTAGTCTTCTCCAACCTGAGTGGCAAGATCGCGTGCTACCGTTCTCGCGCCAAACATATCTTCAAGCTGCAATCGAACACCGGTGTACCCGTCGTTTAACCGCATTAGCGTCGAGGCATCGTCTGCATGCATGATTGCAAAGTTGCGATCAAACTCAAACATGCCAATCTCAAAGATACCGCGCACGGTGAATCGCTTCATACGTGGCAGTACTCCAACCGGGGTGACACTGGCCTCAGGTGTAATAACAGTGATCTTATCGCCGATGTTAGCACCAAGGAACTCAGCCAGAGCGCCACCGAGAACAATTTCAAAAGCACCACTTTTGAGTTCATCAAGTTCGCCTGCCACCATCTTACGGTCGATATCAGAAACATTAGGTTCCTGATCCGGTAGTACCCCGCGCACCACGATACCGGTCACCTGCTTGCCTTTGACAACCATCACCTGACCCTCCACATAGGGTGCTGCGCCTATGACCTCCGGATGTTCGACAGCGGCAGCGGCAAGCTTCTGCCACTCGACCATTGGTTCATCGTAAAGCGTGATCGTCGCGTGAGATGCGGCGCCGAGTATTCTCTCGCGCAACTCTTTTTCAAAGCCGTTCATCACCGCCATGACGGTAATAAGTGCCGTCACACCCAGAGCAATACCAAGGATTGAAAGCAGTGATATAAAAGAGATAAAGTGATTTCGCCGCTTTGCACGCGTGTAGCGAAGCCCGACAAATAGTTCAAAGGGTTGCAGCATAAAGAGGCAATGTTTTATCGGAAGACTGATCCGAGTGTAGGAGTGGATTCGGCAAGGGCCTGTCTTGCGTGAAACATAACATAGCACAAGTGCATGTAAAAACACTCTGCATTACCGGACTGTTGGCCAAATGTTAGTTTTAACAAAATCAGAGCCACAAACCGGAATCACGACAAAACTCGGGCCAATTGGTAAAGTAAGCACACTTCTATAATGGAATCACAATGAAACTGTTAGTACTACAGCATATAGAGTGTGAACATCCGGGGCAGCTGCGGGAGTATCTGCAGCGTGACGGCATTAGCTGGACCGCAGTGGAGCTCGATGAAGGCGAGCCAATTCCGGACCTGCAGAGCTTTGACGCCATGTGGGTAATGGGTGGCCCGATGGATGTCTGGGACACAGGCGAACACCCGTGGCTGGTGCAGGAAAAAGAGGCAATCCGGGAATGGGTGCTAAACCTCGGGCGCCCCTATCTGGGCCTGTGCCTGGGGCATCAGCTTCTGGCTGATGCACTCGGCGGCAAATGCGGCAAACAAAATCCACCCGAAATCGGCGTGCTTGACATTACACTGACCGACGCGGGCATCAAAGACCCGATTTTCCGCGATATGCCAGCACAGCAAAAAGCGCTTCAATGGCACTCGGTCCAGGTCACCGAGACACCCGAGAACTGCATCGTACTGGCGGAATCCCCTGCCTGTGCCAATCAGGCGATGCGAGTGGGTGAGTGCGCCTGGTCAATGCAGTACCACGTCGAGGTAGAACCCGACACAGTAGATAACTGGGCGGCGATTCCGGCTTATCGAAATGCACTGATAAATACACTGGGTGAAGATGCCTTGCCTGCACTGCTTGATAGTGCCACGGCTGAACTTCCCTCTTTTGCAACCAACAGCGAACTGCTTTACCGGAATTTTATGGCATCAGTTAAATAACAATGCCAACCGCAAATGCTGCAGCCGATGTTGAAACGCTTGTTATTGGTGCAGGCGTTGTTGGACTCGCAACAGCTGCGGCCCTTGCCCGTGCAGGCAAACAGGTTGTGGTTGTTGAGCGCGAAAAACACATCGGTCAGGGCATAAGCTCACGTAACTCCGAGGTCATTCACGCAGGCATCTACTATAGCCCCGGATCACTTAAGGCAAAACTCTGCGTACGCGGTCGAGAGCTGCTTTACAAATACTGCTATGAACGCACTATTCCGTGTCAGCGCACGGGCAAACTTATCGTCGCAACTGAAACGGCTGAAGTTGAATCACTGGCGCTACTAAAACAAAAAGCACTGCGTAACGGGGTAGATGACCTCAGTGATATGGCCGCTGCCGATGCGATGGCAATGCAACCCGGTTTACACTGCGTCGCAGCGCTGCACTCCCCCTCAACCGGTATCGTAGACAGCCATTCATTGATGCTCAGTTTACAGGCAGACATCGAGTCACATCATGGTGATGTGGTCTGCCACACAGAGGCAGAGAGCATCGAATATATTGACAACATGTTGCGGGTAAACCTGGCTGATGGCAGCAGGGTGACTGCCGCAAAGGTCATTAACAGCAGCGGACTCTACAGCGCTCCGCTGGCCAGAAAAGTAACTGCAAAAAAAACAACACAAACCGATACGCTTAACGGCGAGAGCCTGCCGGTTGCGTGCTATGCCAAAGGTAACTACTACAGACTTACATCACCTGCCGCATTTACAAAACTGATTTATCCGGCACCGGTAAGCGGCGGCCTGGGCATACATCTGACAATAGACCTGGCCGGACAAAAACGTTTCGGGCCGGATGTGGAATGGCTGCCTTTAACATCACCTGATACGCTTGATTATCGGGTCAGTGCAGATCGTCTGAGTGACTTTTATGCCTCTATCAGGCGATACTGGCCTTCCTTACCTGACGACTCGCTGGTTGCAGATTACGCAGGTGTGCGTCCAAAAATAAAACGCAACGACACCGTTAGCAGTGATTTTGAAATCAGCACAGAACAACAACATGGCGTACCGGGTCTTATTCACCTGTTTGGTATTGAGTCACCGGGGCTAACCGCCTCGCTGGCAATCGCCGAATACATAAGTAAGCTACTTGAATAAACCTGTTAACCTTTAACAAACCAACTGATCAACGGAAATAAAACGTGCCGGTACCGTTCTCATCTATCGTAAAAAATCTGCCTTCGACAACACCATTCACAGGTCCCGAAACTCTGGAAAGACAGTCTGGTAAAAAGTTTCGAGCCAGAATAGGTGCCAATGAAAGCGCCTTTGGATTATCACCGCTCGCCTCTGATGCGATGCGTGAGGCAATCGGACAAAGCCACTACTACGCCGACCCGGAAAGCCACGAGTTAAGACAGGCACTGGCTGAAAAACACAATGTCCATTTTGATGAAATCTGTGTTGACGCCGGCATTGACTCTTTACTGGGGCTGACTGTCAGGATGTTACTGGAACCCGGAGAAAAGGTAGTGACATCTCACGGAGCCTATCCAACACTCAACTACCATGTAGCAGGCTTCGGTGCGAACCTGATTACCGTACCCTACAAAAACTGCCATGAAGATCCGGACGCATTGATTAACGCATCAGTGCAACACGATGCAAAACTGGTATACCTCTCCAACCCGGACAACCCGATGGGCACCTGGCACAGCGAATCAACCCTTACCGATATGATCAACCGCATCCCTGACAACTGCGTGTTCGCACTCGATGAAGCATATATCGAGTTTGCTGAAGACGCTATCTCGCCTCCGATCGATACCGGTAACCCACAGGTCATTCGCTATCGTACATTCTCCAAAGCCTATGGTATGGCGGGACAACGGATCGGTTATGTTATTGCCCATAAAGATCTCATTACAGGCTTCAACAAAATTCGCAATCATTTCGGTATAAATCGCATCGCGCAGATTGGCGCACTTGCCTCCCTTAAAGACAACACGTTTCTTACCGGGGTACGTGCTGCCGTCAGTCAGGCGCGAGCACGTGTTGAGGCGTTAGCCGACAGCCACCAGTTAAAGGCACTGCCGTCAAGTACTAACTTTGTCGCTGTAGATCTCGGCTCAACCGATGCGGCAAAGCAAATGATTGCAGAACTTAACAAACGCGGAATTTTCATGCGAATGCCGGGCGTTGAACCACTCAGTCAATACATACGGGTCGGACTCGGAACGGATGCAGAGCACGAAATTTTTGCACAGGCTTTTGGTGAAATACTAAAAAGCTCCGTGTGAACAAAGATAGTACAGGTTAAGGTTCGGTCCACATAAACACATGGCGATTTTAACTCCAGCAAGGTTGTCGCGGTGGCTGGCGGCGGTGTTTATGCGGGTGCCAGTTAAGATCCCGGGCCTCATTTGTGACTTAGATCCAACCCCTATATTGTCAATCAGCTGATCGTAACGAAAACGCTCATCAACACACCTGTGAACAGATATGATAAAATCTGTGCGATAACCGGCAGTCTGCAATCGACTGCTCCTCCACAGCACGGTCGCTGCAGACCTCGGCCTATCATTATAATGTCTCACCCGCTGGTTCTCGATCTTCCCAAAAAATCCAGTGTTCACTGGGGCAAACTCTACGGCTGCGCTAACGCTTTAGCGATTGCCGAGCAGGTAAAATCATCGCAGCATCTAACGCTGGTTGCGACACCCACAAGTGCTGATGCGTTTTATCTTGAAGACGCGCTTCGATTCTTTGCCAGTGATCTGACAATATTGAGTTTTCCCGATTGGGAAACACTACCGTACGATCTGTTCTCGCCGCACCAGGATATTGTCTCACAACGATTAAAAACGCTTTACCAGCTACCAAACACGCAATCAGGGGTGCTGGTATTACCTGTGTCAACGCTTATGCAGCGGCTCTGTCCGGCGTCATATATAAATCAACAGGCGTTAGTCATCAGCGCAGGTGATGAACTCTCCATGGATGATTTTCGCATCAAGCTGGTAAGTGCCGGCTACAGAAATGTCAGTGAAGTTTCTGAACATGGTGAGTTCGCTATTCGCGGTTCACTGTTTGACCTCTTCCCGATGGCCTCCGACAAACCATTCCGGATCGACTATATCGACGATGAAATAGATTCGATCTATCAATTCAATCCATCAGATCAAATTGCAGATCTGCAAAATCCAATTGACAAGGTTGAGATGTTACCGGCCCGGGAGTTCCCGATGGATGAGGCCGCTATCACCCGATTCAGGCAAGGCTTCAGACAACGCTTTGATTCCAGTCGCGACAGCCCGGTGTATCGGGACATCAGCAACGGTGTAGTTCCTTCCGGCTGTGAATACTACATGCCATTGTTTCTCGAAGAGATGGTAACCATCTTTGACTACCTGAGTGAAAACACCACAGTAATACAAGCTGGCGATTGCGCATCAGCCATGCATAGTTTTACTGAACAACTGCATGAACGCTATGAACAAAGACGCTACGACATAGAACGCCCGGTACTGGAACCTGCCGAACTCTATATTGAAGCCTCCGAAGTTAATGATCATATAAAACAACTGTCGCGCATCAATATTGTGGCGTCTGAACTCCCGGACTCAAAAAGCAACCACAACTTCAACAGTAAAGCACCGGGCAAGTATCCGCTTACCGTCAGACTTGAAAACCCGATTGGCCTGCTGCAAAACTTCCTTGACGAGTTTGATGGCAGAGTCCTGTTTGTGGCTGAATCAGCAGGACGTCGGGAAGCCTTTATGGAAATGCTGATCAGCAATCATGTTGCGGTTAGCAGTGTAGATAACTGGAACGCATTTCTAACCAGTGACCGGCAGTACAATATCTGCGCCGCACCACTTGAGACGGGCATGCTGTTACCGGATGCCGCAGGCAAAGGGTTAGCGATCATTTGTCAGTCCCAGGTATCGGGCACCGGGGTCGAACAATCCCGCAGACGCCGCCGGCGTGCAAGCCGTGACCGTGACGCGGTTATTGCCAATCTGGCAGATCTGTCAATTGGCGCGCCGGTGGTTCACATTGATCATGGTGTGGGTCGTTATATAGGCCTGGTAACACTTGATGTTGGTGCAGCAAACACCGAATACCTCGCACTGCAGTATGCCAAAGAAGACAAACTGTACGTTCCGGTATCGTCGCTACATCTTATCAGTCGTTATACCGGCGCATCGGTGGAGTCCGCACCACTTCACCGGCTTGGCGGTGAGCAATGGCAGAAAGTTAAACGTAAAGCGGCACAAAAAGCTCACGATGTCGCCGCAGAGCTGCTTGAAATACATGCACGTCGCGCTGCAAAAACAGGTTTCGCCTATAAAGAAGAAACCAACAATTATGCAGTATTTGCAGAGACCTTCCCGTACGAGGAAACACCGGATCAGGAAAGCGCCATCGAAGACGTTGTCGCCGATATGCGCTCGGCACAACCAATGGACAGAGTCGTCTGTGGCGATGTGGGTTTTGGAAAAACCGAAGTCGCTATGCGCGCTACTTTTGTGGCAGTTGAAGGAGGTAAGCAAGTCACCATTCTTGTACCGACCACCCTGCTCGCGCATCAGCATCATCAAAACTTCCTTGATCGATTTGCTGACTGGCCGGTTCAAATCGAATGCTTATCGCGTTTCAGAAGCAAAAAAGAACAGGATTCTGTTCTCGAAAAACTCAAAACCGGCACTGTTGATATTGTTATCGGTACACACAAACTGCTGCAGAAAGGTGTCAACTATAAAAATCTCGGGCTGGTGATTATCGATGAAGAACATCGCTTCGGTGTAAGACACAAAGAGCACATGAAAAAGTTACGTGCAGAGGTAGATATTCTGACTCTCACTGCCACGCCGATACCGAGAACCTTAAACATGGGACTATCGGGTTTGCGGGATTTGTCAATTATTGCATCACCACCGCCGAACCGACATCCAATCAAAACATTTGTTGGCGAATGGTCTGATATTCAAATTAAAGAAGCGATCCAAAGAGAACTGGCACGTGGTGGACAAACCTACTTTCTGCATAATGAAGTCAGCTCCATAGAACGCATAGAACGCCAGTTAAGCGAAATATTGCCAGAGGCGACAATACGTGCAGCACATGGACAAATGAATGAAGGACAACTCGAAGAAGTGATGTTCGATTTCTACCATCAACGCTTTAACGTGTTGTTGTGTACCACTATTGTCGAAAGTGGAATCGACGTACCGACCGCAAACACAATAATTATCAACCGGGCAGACAAACTCGGGCTAGCACAACTGCATCAGTTGCGTGGTCGCGTCGGCCGCTCACATCACCGCGCCTATGCTTATTTGTTTGCACCACCAAAGAAAGTCATGACCAAAGATGCCGAAAAACGACTCACGGCACTGGAATCACTTGATGATCTCGGTGTCGGGTTTACACTCGCAACTCATGACCTTGAAATTCGTGGCGCAGGTGAACTCCTCGGCGATGAACAAAGCGGACAAATCCAGGAAATCGGATTTACCCTGTATACACAACTTCTGGAGCGCGCTGTAGAAGCCTTAAAATCAGGCCGCATACCTGATATCGAAGCACCGCTGGCTCAATCGACCGAGGTTGAACTGGGTATTCCGGCCATTCTGCCGGGCGACTATATCGCAGACGTACACACGCGGCTGATTCTGTATAAACGAATTGCCAGTGCGAAAGATAACGATGCACTGGACGAACTCAAAGTAGAATTCATCAATCGTTTCGGCCTGTTACCGGAACCTGCACAAACTCTGTTTAGAGCTACAGAGTTCAAACTGCAATGTCAGCAGCTTGGTATCAAAAAGCTCGAGGCAGGCGAGAATAGCGGTCGTATATTGTTTGATGAAAAACCACAGATAGATCCGATGCTGCTGATTCAATTAATACAACAGTCGCCACAAGAGTACCGTTTCGATGGTCAGCAGACTTTTAAGTTCTTTTATAACCTGGAAGAACCTTTACTGCGCACTGAGTTTATTGCAGAGCTACTTGCCCGTTTCAGGAAGCAACCATAACTATGATATATAGAAAATTTCTACATTGTGTTATCGCTGCGGGTACATTGTTACTGGCAGTCATCCCGTTAACAGCATCTGCACAAACCGTTGAGTATGACGTTGAAGTGATCATCTTCGCGCACGTCAGAAACACTTCGGTTGGCAGTAGTAGCACGCTGCTTCTGCCGGTGATCGAAAATGCACAACGGATACCCGAAGCATCGGTTCCGGGTGCCGGAATTCAGCCTTTAAGCGAATTACGCTTATTATCAGAGGCTGAAAAAATCAGAAGCTCCGACAATCACCGGCTGCTCTATCATGGTGGCTGGCGTCAGGATGCTCTCGACAAAGAAAACGCACCTTACATGTCTATTGCACTCGGCAGCTCATTTAACATGCTGACAGAACCCGGTGATGAAGAAAGTCTTTATCTGCGCGGTTATCTGGATCCGCCTGAAAACATAACAACCAGTTTAAGGCAAACGCAATCCGCCTCCCTTTTCGGTGGTATAAAAGTCTGGGTGGGTCGCTTTCTGCACTTTGATACTTTACTTGCCTATACACCACGGGGAGCCGATGTTTCATTTGCATTTCAATCAGAACGCAGAATGCGAAGCAGACAATTGCACTACATTGACAACTCCAGAGTCGGCATCATTACTAAAATATTCCCAGTCGACAACAGTGCGCCTAACTAACAGAGCATAAACATGGTTAAAAAAGGTTTTAAAGAACTCATAGCAGAAGCTGAAACCATTATAGAAACAATTACAGCAGAGGAAGCCGTCAAACTCGCCAGTGATGAAAGCACAGTATTTGTAGATTTACGCGACATCAGGGAACTGTATCGCGAAGGCAGGATACCGGGCTCAGTACACGCACCACGAGGTATGCTTGAATTCTGGGTCGACCCCGAAAGCCCGTACCACAAGGAAATTTTCGCTTCGGGAAAACGCCTTGTATTGCACTGCGCAGTTGGCTGGCGATCAGCTCTGGCTACTAAAACGCTTCACGATATGGGCATGGAAAATATCTGTCATATCGGTGGTGGCTACAATGGATGGAAAGAACACGGCGGTGCAACAGAAGCAGTTGAAAAGAAGTAATTGCCACTGAATATCAGTTCAGTTTAAGCAGCATTAGTGAGTTCAGAGAACATTCAGAGCAATGTCGTAAACTGCACCCCTCAAATCGGAAAATATAAATGCCGCGATTGCTGCGAGGGAAGAAAATGAAAAAAAATCTGCTAACACTTATAGGCGTTGTTCTGGTCACGTTCACAGCATCCAGCCCTGCACTCGCTAACAAACAACACCTTTCTGTTAACTACGCCCGGGTTATCGGTGTGGAGCCCATCTACCGATATGTAAATATTCGTAAACCGCACAAACATTGTTCATACACCAGCGCCAAGCGCTCGTACAATCGTCAGCGACAGCAACGCCGTTTTGTGTCCGGCGAATACTACGGCGGTAACAGAATCAACACCGGCGTGGGACAGCGTGGCAACAACGAAAGAAATTTCCGCCAAAACCGCAACCAGATCCGAACTAACAACCGCAACCGGAATCATCGTGTCAAGCACTGTGTGATCACCCATGTGTCGCACAAGGAACGTCGTCACGATGGCTATTATGTGACCTATGTTTACGGCGGCAGTACCTACAAGGCGAGAACGGATTATCATCCCGGCAACAGAATCAAAGTCTCAGTCGAGATTCTGCCTCATTAGTTTACTTTTTCCGCCGTTAACCTGTCGGTCAGTCATAAGCGCTAAAATAGCGTAATCTATAAAATGCTGATCCGAGACATCTAACGTGCAAATAGCACGCGATGAGACGGTCGATAAATCTGTAAAACAAAAAAATTGGGCAATTTGATGAATCTGCCATCAAATTGTCGACTCGAGGAACTCCGCCGGTGATAAACTACTCAAAAATTACCATTGCCAGCCTGTTGCTGGCGTTTAGCAGCGTAGCTGCTGCCAGCGACTGCAAAAAACTTAATCCCGAATCAGCAGTCGCAAAAGTAGTCTCGGAACACGGTGGTAAAGTACTCAAAGTCGAAGAAACCGCTGATTCGAAAGGGTGCAAAGCATTGAAAATCAGAATCCTTGTCGACGGCACTATCAAGGCAATCACCATCCCTAACAAAGCCGGAGCCTGATCATGCGCGTGCTGATCATTGAAGACGAAGAAGCACTGAGAAACCAGATTTGCGACAGATTCAAGGAAGAAGGTTTTGCAATAGATGCGGCCGGGGATGGCGAAGAAGGCCTCTACCTGGCTCGCGAAATGCCGGTTGACGTCGCTCTCATCGACCTCGGCCTGCCAAGCCTCGATGGCATGGAAATCATCCGCAAAATAAGAGAAGAAGGTCACCTGTACCCTATTCTTATACTTACCGCTCGTGACCGCTGGCAGGATCGCGTAGAGGGACTTGAAGCCGGAGCAGATGATTACCTGGGTAAGCCTTTTCACCTGGAAGAACTACTGGCACGCGTCAGAGCACTGCTACGCCGTGTTGGCGGCTGGGCGCATCCACTGCTTGAGTTCGATGGCATGCGTATAGAAACCCGGGAACAGAAAGTTACCGTAAACGATCAGGCCATAACACTTACCGCATACGAGTATAAAGTACTTGAGTACCTTGCCATCAAGTCAGGCGAAGTAATTTCCAAACCGGCCCTGCTCGACCATCTATACGAAGAAAACACTGAACGCGATACCAACGTGCTTGAAGTTTTTGTGCGTCGCCTGCGCCGCAAACTCGACCCTGAAAATACGCTTAATCCAATTGAAACCTTACGTGGTCGCGGCTATAGATTTGCACTTGAGCGCATCAACCAAACCGACGCATAGCGCTACCCCTGTAAGCCTGCCCGGACTGACAGATGAACTCAATTACCGTCCGTTTGCTGCTATCCGCAGCACTGTTGATGGCGATTTTTATCGGGGTTACCACACTTGTAATACAGCACACCGTTGATCAGCGCACGCATCAGGCCTTGAATGAACGCATGCAAGGTCAAATATACGCACTGCTTGGCGCTACCGAGATCGACGACAACGGCAGCATTGACATCAATGCACCCGACTTACCTAATGGCCTGATGCGCCAGCCTGCCTCCGGCACCTACGCAGAGGTTCGCGATACCGAAGAACAACAAGTCTGGCGCTCGCCATCACTCACTGGTGCAATACCGAGCAGTACAGACGGTGCCATCGGCCAGTGGATGTTTTCCAAAGAGTTCGACACTATGCTCGGCTCTGTCTTCATTAACAGGTTCGCCGTCGAGTGGCTGCTCCCCGATGGCACCACCACGGCTTATCAGTTCGTAGTCGCAAACTCCAGCGACGACTTTGATCACCAACGATCACTGTTTAACAGAAACCTGTGGGGCGCCATGTTGACCATGGGAGCCCTGTTGCTGGCATCTATTGCGGCAGCACTTGCATGGGGACTCAGTCCGCTGCGCAGAATCGCACGTCAGCTGAATCAAATAGAATCCGGCACTCGTGAGTCACTACCGGTTGAAGTACCCGATGAACTGCATCCACTGACCAGTCGCATAAACATGTTAATCGCCAGCGAGCGAGGCAGACAAAAACGTTATCGACAAACACTGGATGACCTCGCACACAGTTTGAAAACACCATTGAGCGTACTGCGCAACAGCGAGACAGGTAATTCAAGATCCGCCGAAGAACAAACAAAACAGGCGGACAGAATGGAGCAGATAGTCAGCTATCACATCAAGCGCGCCGATGCAGGTACACAACGGCTGTTAACAACACCGGTCTCAACCGCCGGACCCGCCGACAGAATAATCAGATCTTTAGAAAAGGTCTATCATCAGCGACAAATCAAGTTTGAGAACAACATAGACAGCGAACTATGTGTCTGCCTGGAGGAAGGCGACCTGATGGAGATTTACGGCAATATCCTTGAGAATGCCTGTAAGTACGGCGCACAGAAAATCACTTTGCAAAGCCTCAACCAATCGGGCAAAGCGATTATTACTATAGATGACAACGGCCCCGGTTTTCCCGATGGTATGCATGAGCATTTACTAAAGCGCGGAGAACGGGCTGATACTCAAGTTGAAGGACAGGGAATTGGCCTTGCCATTACCCGCGAGCTAATCGAAGGTTACGGCGGGTCTCTGGCAGTATCTAACAACCCGGAGGGCGGTGCCAGAATCACCATTGAACTACCGGCACAGTGTTAAAGTCCATAAGTTTTCAACATTGGCTGCAGTTTATAATACACTGACTGCGAAGCCGATATCTGACACCAAATCAACCCGGATTATTCGCCCATGAATGAAGCTGTCATTGTCTCCACCGCCCGCACACCGATCGGACGTGCATTCAGGGGCTCATTAAACAATATCAAGTCACCAACTCTGATGGCGCACGCCATCAGGCATGCAGTAGAACGCTCAGCTGTTGCACCCGATGAAATAGATGACGTCATCATAGGTGCGGTGCTGACAGCAGGTACTGCCGGCAATAATGTCGCACGTTTGTCGTCACTGGCAGCCGGTATACCGGCAAGCGTTGCCGCACAAACAATTGATCGACAATGTTCATCAGGCCTGATGGCCATTGCTATCGCCGCCCGACAAATAATCGTTGATGGCATGCAGGTCTGTGTTGCGGGTGGTCAGGATAATATCTCACAGGTTCAGCAGCACTACTTCGAATGGATTGCAAAAGAAATCGATCCCGCCGTTGTCGCAATGTCAGAGCATGCTTATATGCCAATGCTGCAAACCGCGGAGGTAGTCGCCAAACGTTATAAAGTAACCCGCGACATGCAAGATGAATACGCGCTGTCTTCCCAGCAACGAACAGCTGCCGCACAGGATGCGGGTCTATTTGATGATGAAATCGTCGCCATCACGGCAACACAAAAAGTCATCAACAAAGAAACAAAAGAAGAAACCTTTAAAGAAGTAACCCTTGAGAAAGACGAAGGCAACCGACCCGGCACCACGCTTGAGAATCTGCAAAACCTCAATGCCGTAATTGATAAAGGCACCGTCACTGCAGGTAACGCCAGTCAGCTGTCTGATGGTGCATCAGCCTGTGTAATAATGGATTCCAAACTTGCGTCAAAACGCAACCTGTCACCGCTGGGCATCTACCGCGGCATGGCAGTCGCTGGCTGTGAACCGGATGAAATGGGTATTGGCCCGGTCTACGCTATTCCAAAACTTCTGAAACAACACGGCTTAAAAGTTTCAGACATTGGACTGTGGGAA
The DNA here is from genome assembly GCA_964550655.1 of uncultured Granulosicoccaceae bacterium. Taxonomy (GTDB): domain Bacteria; phylum Pseudomonadota; class Gammaproteobacteria; order Granulosicoccales; family Granulosicoccaceae. The sequence goes on along the minus strand of CAZKAQ010000095.1, from coordinate 286 downwards.
CTCAATGAAGCGTTTGCTGTGCAATGTCTGTATTGCCGCGACAAACTGGGTATTGACCCCGACCTGTACAATGTTAACGGCGGCTCTATTTCTATCGGTCATCCGTACGGTATGACAGGCGCTCGCACTACAGGCCATGCATTAATAGAAGGCAAACGCCGTGGTACAAAGTATGTAGTTGTCACGATGTGCATTGGCGGTGGCATGGGTGCTGCCGCTCTGTTTGAAGTGGCTTAGCCCGAACTATTCATGAAATGGCGAGCATATGGCGCAGAGATTTGTTTTC
>CAZKAQ010000094.1:0-14798 GCA_964550655.1 uncultured Granulosicoccaceae bacterium | reverse complement strand
CTCAGGCGATAGGGCGACCTGTTTAGCGCTATTGACTCTGGACGCCGAATCCTCACGAATAATGCAGGCTAATGTAGTAAAATCGCGCACATGAATCGACTGCAATGTGACCACCATTGCAGCAATCCACTTTGGAATTTAACTCTACATGCTCTTTCTATTCTTCATGCTTGCTGTGGTCGTTTTCTATTTCGCAGGCCCGAAAGTATCCAGCGATACAAGCTACAGCATCCCTGATCTGCCCGACGACCTTGATCAATTTCTAGAGACTTCCGAAAGCGGGTGTGATGATCTCACTCCCGGTACAGAAAAGGTCATTCACTGGGCAGACCCTGAACGCAAAAACAAAACACCTATTGCATTTGTGTATTTTCACGGCTTCTCGGCAACGCGGCAGGAGTCCATGCCAGTGCCAGACCTGGTTGCAAAACACTTTAACTGCAACATCTACTACGCAAGACTAACTGGTAACGGCCGCAGTGCAGATGCTGTCGCATTGGGCACAGTGAACCGCTGGGTTAACGATGCCAGTGAAGCCATGGCCATTGCCCGAAGAATAGGCCACAAAACGATTCTCATCGGTTGCTCAACAGGCGCATCATTGGGCTGGTGGACAGCAATGCAAAAAGATTTCTCTGATCAGACGGCAGCGTTGATTTTCTTCTCACCAAACTTCGGTACCGCTGACCCCAGAGGCACACTACTGACAATTCGGTGGGGGAAAATACTGGCTGAAGCGATCATCGGTAAAAATCGCAAGAGTGAACCGGTATCAGAAGCACACGAAAAATATTGGGCCATGGTTTATCCGACAAAAGCTCTGTTACCCATGATGGCAATGGTCAAGCTTGCGAAAAAATGTAAACCAACGCAATGGAAGAAGCCGATTTTTATCTGCTACTCCCCCTACGATGACACAGTAGATGCAAACAAAATCCGCAGCTTCTGCGAGAAACTAACCTGTCAGAAACGTGTTCTTGAAATAGATGATCCGTCAGCCGCAAGCCAGCATGTAATTGTTGGAGACATACTTGCGCCGCAAAACAACAAACGTGTTACCGATGCAATAATAGACTTTATAGAGACTGATGTTCAGGATCCGCTTCCGAAAGCAGGTTAGCCGGCAGATCCCGTCCCTGTCCGCACTAACGCGCCGGGCTTCCCCTGTTCAGAGCACGATTATTTGTTATCGAACGAAGTCAGCTTGTCACCCTGCTCACTCAGAACAACCAGTGTAGAAAAGCCGGTACGCGGCATCACAAACAGTGAACACGGATGAGTAACAACTTGAGGGCTTTTCTTGTTTGCCGGAGCCTTGAACTGTTTTATTTTTATAACCCCGTCCTGCCCGTTTACTTTAAGCTCACCCAACACCGTCGCACCCGATCCCCTACTGCCGGCAATACCATAGTCGAGTAAAAGTGCGCCCTGCTTAGAGAAGTCAATTTTAGATCTCACCTGACTGGCTTCTGCAGACTCTAGTGGAGACAACCAGTCATCGAGTACTACCTGATTAGTAAACCAGATGAATCCGCCGCGCGATAACCGGTTACAACGATCTGTCTGGAAGATTGGTTTACCGGCAGCGACAGAATTCAAAGAGTCAGAAGATGCTGTCTGACCTGATGTCAGGCCACCTGCAGTACTGTTGCCTTTACTGACACTGTCAGCATTAGTTGCTGTAGTAGTTGTGTTGGCATACTGACCACCGGGTGTTACCTCAGGCGTGACTGCCGGATCTGGTAAAGGGGTGGATAAATCATCTGGTATTTGTGCAGGTGCGGCACCGGTTAACGGATTCGATTCCAGCACACCACAGGAAAAAATAGCCGTCGAGACCAGTAAAACAACGGATACATTTGCAAAACTATTCATCAATTCAACTCGCGGCTGGTTGTCATTGATTCTATAACGAAAGTTGCCCGTTACATTGCAACATTTTATTGCCTGAGTATTTACGCCTCTGTCACGGCTTTTAGAACATCATGCTGGGTGATAATACGCATTTTCTCACCACCATCAGGCACAAGTACCGCCGGGTTATCCCGATTAATAATCGATGCAAGTACATCGAGCGTTGTATCTTTTGGCACTATCTGAAACGGTGACCCCATGACTTTTGCAACCGGCGTTTCCTTAACTGAAGGATTATCGATAATCATCGCCAGCAATTTAGAGTCGATCAAACTACCCACAAAACTGCCGTTCTCGGTCACCGGCGCCTGAGATACATTGGCCTGTGTCAGTTGCATCACAGCATCACTCACCGTGGTAGAAACCTCAACACTTAACATGGTGCGATCCTGATCAAACGATCCGATAATATCCCGCGCAGTTGCATAGTCACGCTCCTCGAGAAAGCCGTGATCTTTCATCCAGCTATCACTATATACTTTGCCAAGGTAACGGGTACCGTGGTCCGGCAGGATTATAACCAGCACATCGTCTTCTGTAAGGTTGCTTGTAGCAGCCCAATCCAGAGCGCCGGCAACAGCTGAACCACAGGACCAGCCACAGAACAAACCTTCTTCACGTGCAAGTCTGCGAGTCATGATGGCGGCATCTTTGTCTGTCACTTTGACAAAATGATCAATCAGATCAAAGTCTACATTCTTTGGCAGAATATCCTCACCGATGCCCTCGGTCATATAAGGGTAGATTTCAGATTCATCAAATACCCCGGTTTCTTTGTATTTTTTGAACACAGAACCATAGGTATCTATACCAACAGTGACAATGTCACTGTTCTGCTCTTTCAAATACTTTGAAACACCACACATACTTCCACCGGTTCCAACACCGGCAAAGTAATGCGTTACCTTACCGTCTGTGTCCTGCCAGATTTCCGGACCGGTGGTCTCGTAGTGTGCCTGTGAGTTCGATAAGTTATCGTACTGATTCGGATAAATAGAATTAGGATTATCCTGATGCGCCTTTTTTGCCACGGAATAATAAGAGCGGGGATCATCGGCATCAACACTGGTCGGACAAACGATCACCTCGGCACCTACAGCGCGCAATATGTCTATTTTTTCCTGCGACTGTTTATCAGCCAGTGTGAAGATACATTTATAACCTTTGGCAATGGCTGCAAGCGCGAGTCCCATTCCGGTATTACCGGATGTGCCTTCGACAATGGTGCCACCCGGTTTTAATGTGCCCGCCGCTTCGGCATCTTCAACCATTTTTATCGCCATGCGATCTTTCATGGAATTACCGGGATTAAAGTACTCAACCTTAACCAGCACCTGGCACGGCAGATCGGCGCCAATTTTATTGAGCTTTACCAGTGGTGTGTTACCAATGGTATCGATGATGTGGTTGTGTACTTTCATTGTATTAGCCCGGTGACCACAAACGTCACTGAAGTAGTTGAGTAATCGAATCCAGAAGATGATCTACATCTGCATCTTCAGTAAAGTATCCGGATGAAACGCGGATTGCACCGCCCGCATCCGTTGTATCAAACGCACTGTGAACTGCCGGCGCACAATGCAGTCCCGCGCGAACACAAATATGATAATCAGCGTCCAGCATATCAGCCATTTGCTGTGCCACAAGACCGTCTACCATAAAACTAAGCGTCGCCACATAACGCTGATGATCTAATCGCTGACCCATCAATTTTACACGCGGCAGCGACGCCAGATGATCACATATTTTAACTGCATGCGCAGTTTCTGTTTTGTGAATATGCTGTCGTGCGATCCGACAGCTGTCGGTATGACCAATATTTTTGTCGTCCTGCAGCGACTGCCCGAGATCAGCAAACCATTTCTGCGCGGCGTGCAGCCCCGCCACCCCGGGTATTGAAATCGTACCGGCCTCCAGTCTGTGTGGATAGGCGTCCGGCTGAAACGCGGAAATAGAGTCCACACCGGTACCACCAAATCGGCTTGCCCTGAGCTCGACGTGCTCGGCGACGATCATACCGCCAATTCCCATCGGTCCGAAAAGGCCTTTGTGTCCGGGGAATGTCAGTACATCTATGCCTGAAGCCATATCGACATCGAGTACGCCCGCAGTCTGCGCAGCATCGACGATCACTATCACGCCGTGTTGCCGTGCAACCGCTGCTATAGCGGTAAGGTCCTGCACAACGCCAATAACGTTGGATGCATGATTAACCACAATGGCTTTGGTTGTACTCTTGATTGCTGCTGCAAGGGCATCAATGCTGATGAGTCCGGATTCATCTGCATCGAGTACCGATACATCAACACCCAGGTCACGTTGCATATGATTGACCGGACGCAGCACAGCATTATGGTCAAGCTGCGAGATAATCACATGATCACCGGCACTCAACAGTCCGTTCAACGCCATATTCAATGAGTCTGTAGCGTTCTGGGTAAACACCACTCTGTTTGGATCACCGTCAAAGCCAAAAAACTGCGCCAGCATTTTACGGGTGGAGATAATCATTTGCTCAGCTTCTATCGCCAGTGTATGACCGGATCTTCCCGGATTAACACCATGAGAGCGAAAGAAGCTATCCATAAACTGGTAGACAGGCTCAGGCTTGGGCCAGGTGGTGGCGGCATTGTCAAAGTAATAGTTATCTTTCATTGTAAAAACCTTGCAACAACGCTCGCCGCACCATCGCTGCGCGGGTCACTGGCACCTTCTATCAGACCGTTAGGATGTCTTACCAGAGCACCTGCATGTCCCATCACTTCATCGAAGTCGCCTATCACTTCGACATCATGTCCGGCAGTCTTCAGTTGATCGTAAACTTGCGGTGCAAATCGGTTTTCAATTCTAAGGTTAGTGACATCACTACCCCACGTTTTACCCAGCAGCCATCTGGGTGCGGTGATCGACTGCTGCAAGTCACAGCCACCGAGCACATAACGTGAAAAAAGCATGGCCTGAGTTTGAGGCTGTCCCTCACCACCCATCGTACCGTAAGGCATTACACGACCATCGTTTAAAATAGCCAGTGCAGGTTGAATAGTATGGAACGGCTTGCGTCCGGGTTTAAGACAATTGTGATGGTTTTCATCAAGACTGAAACTGGTACCGCGGTTTTGCCATGTGATGCCTGTGGAAGGCAGAATCACACCGGAGCCAAACTCCCAGTAGATACTCTGAATAAAACTCACTGACCGACCATCACTGTCAATTGCTCCGAGCCAGACAGTGTCACCACCGGGTACCGCGTCCGGCCAGGGTTGGGCAATTGACTTGTTGACCCCTGCTGCCAGCTCATCTAAAAAAGTTTCGTTTAAAAAACCTGCAGCGTCTTTGCGCATATAGGCAGGATCACTCAAATATTTGTCTCTTATTCTAAAGGACTGCTTGGTCGACTCTATCAGACCGTGAATATAATCAAAATCATCAATTGAGCTGTTGTTCAGTCGTGCATAAATTCCAAGCAACATTAGTGATGCAAGCCCCTGAGTCGGTGGTGGCATGTTGTAGAGTTTATGTCCTTCGATCTCTAAAGACAGCAGCCTGACGCGCAGTGCTTCATGATTTGCCAGATCACTGGCGACCAGCGGTGATCCTGCAGCAGTCAGTTCATCAATAATCTTTCGTGACAAGGCTCCCGTGTAAAAACTGTCAAGCCCGTTACTCGCGAGTTCAGTAAGCGTTTGCGCCAGTGCTGCTTGTTTATGCACCTGACCTGTAACTGGTGGAACACCGTCGGCAAGATAAGCATCAGAGAAGCCCGGTATGTCGGCAAGCTCGGCAAGCTTGGTACTGGCGTTATTGGCCAGTGTCGCTGTAACCGGTACACCGTTGTCAGCATGATAGATGGCGTCTTCAAACAGCCGCGACAAAGGCAATGCCGCACCCCACCCGGCACTGTGTTGCAACGCCATTTGCCAACCGGACACAGCACCTGCAACTGTCAGCGCAGCATCGGGACCACGCCCCGGTATTGCACTGTGACCAGCCGCTTGATAACGGGAAATATTTGCCTTGCTGCCCGCTGCACCGCAGGCATCAATGCCGACAGGCTCTGCACCCGGCTCATGAATAATCCAGAAATTGTCGCCCCCGAGGCTGTTCATATGCGGGTAAACCACCACAATTGCCGCCGCCGCTGCAACAATCGCCTCAACAGCGTTGCCGCCATCAGCCAGCACCCGACTACCTGCCTCTGCTGCCAGATGGTGCGGTGCGACGACCATACCATTACAGGATTTGCGCGAGTGCTGCATCAATTTCGTCCGAAATAGGTGAAGTATGCCTGACTGCCACAGCGCGGGAAAATAAATCCGCAGGCAAACGCCCGGATCAAATTCTAAAGAGCACACAGAACGAGGGGCTTTTGAGAAATTGACCCAAAACTTACAACTATTTCTATACTTACGGTTTAGCAAAAGCCTACTCACCGGCCGGCCCGAACAGGCATCATGCCCCATTGCAGAGCAGCACCCTGGTGACACCATGAATTTAATTAAACAAAAACGGTTTGCACCCTACTTCCTGACGCAGTTCCTCGGTGCCTTCAACGACAATGTATTTAAAAATGCACTGGTGATTCTGCTCACCTACAAAATTATCTCTGAACACAGCCACATTCTGGTCAATGTGGCGGCAATCGTATTCATCCTGCCATTTTTTCTGTTTTCACCGCTGGCAGGACAAATTGCAGACAAGTTCGAAAAAAGCGCTCTGATCAAAAAGATCAAGTGGGTTGAATTAGCAATAATGAGTCTGGGAGTAGCCGGGCTTTATCTCAACTCAATTGCGGTGTTGCTGTTCGTACTTTTTTTAATGGGTACACAGTCTGCGTTTTTCGGACCGATCAAATACAGCATACTGCCACAGCATTTACGCAAAGATGAACTGATGGGCGGTAATGCACTGGTAGAAGCCGGCACATTCCTCGCCATTTTACTCGGTACTATTCTCGGCGGCATACTGGCAAGTTTTGAAGCGCACGTGGTTCCGGTATCTGTATCAATACTTTGTTTCGCCGTACTCGGCAGACTTGCCAGTCAGTTCATACCGAAAGCCAAAGCCGAACACCCGGATCTAAAGATCGACTTTAATGTCTGGCGCTCGGGGAAAAGTATCTTTGCAGTACTGGCCTCCAGCAAGGCTATTTTTTATACCGCATTCGGTATCGCATGGTTTTGGTTCTTCGGCGCTACATTTCTTACTCAGCTGCCTTTGTTCTCGCGTGAGTTTTTATTCGGCAGCCCCTACGTCGCAACACTACTGATGGCGATGTTCTCAATCGGTATTGCTCTTGGCTCGTTGATATCATCAAAACTGTCACGCGGAAAAGTCGAAGTTGGATTAGTACCGATTGGTGCACTCGGGATGACAGTATTCGGCGCTTATCTTGGTTTGATGGATCTGCCATTCAGCACTGAGGAAAATTCAATCATTGATATGCTGACCTCATTTGTCTATATCAAAGCACTGCTGGCACTGATATTTCTGGCTATTTCCGGTGGACTGTTCATCGTACCTTTGTACGCAAACATTCAAACTAAAACACCCATTGAATATTTATCGAGAAATATCGCTGCGACCAATATTCTTAATGCACTGTTTATGGTGCTGGCCGGTATCTTTGCAATACTCAGCTTTAAACTTGGCAATGATGTCCAGAGTCTGTTTGTTATCACGGCATTTATGAACGCAGTTATCGGCTTGTTTATCTTTAACCGCGTACCGGAGTTCACCATGCAGATGGGCGCCTGGTTACTGATGCACTCAATCTACCGTATCGGCAAACATGACCTTGAACATATTCCGCAGGAAGGTGCTGCCATACTTGCCTGCAATCACATTAGCTTCGTTGACCCGGTAGTCATCGGCGCTATCAGCCCGCGACCCATGCGTTTTGTGATGTACCACAAGATATACAATCTGCCGCTGATTAACCGTTTCTTCAAACAGGCGGGCGCTATACCTATCGCTCCCACCAAAGAAGATCCGGAACTACTTGAAAAAGCCTACGATAGTATTGCCGAAGCGCTGGAAAACGGTGAGCTCGTGGTTATTTTTCCTGAAGGAGCCTTAACACCGGACGGTCAGCTTCAGGAATTAAAGCCAGGTATCACGAGAATCCTTGAGCGAACACCGGCACCGGTTATCCCCATGGCAATCAGCGGTCTGTGGGGCACATGGTTTTCCAGGTTTAAAGGCCGTGCTATGAAAGGCTGGCCCAGAAACTGGATGAAAAAAATTAATGTCTATACCGGGGCACCCATCCCGCCCGCTGAAGTGAACATAGAAAGGCTTACCACTGAAATTACAAAACTACGTGGTGACGAACTCTAGTTCAGGTTCGGGTTAGCGTTTTCATTTTATAAAAACTTCCGCACCAGTAATATGCCTATCGCAACACAGGGTCCAACACCGAAAGCAAATAACAAGGTCCCAACTCCTGCTACACCACCCAGATACCAGCCAACCGAAACCACGGTTACTTCAATTGCGATCCGAATCCAGGCTATGGGAAAACCGGTGACAGCCTGCAGGCCGGTCATTAAACCATCTCTTGGACCTGCTCCCAGATTGGCAGCCAGATAGATACCGGATGCAAGTCCAATAATCAATACGCCGAATGCCGCCTGCAATAGCTGCAACAACGGTGTTTGTGGTTGAGCTAGTAAGGGTAGTGAAAAATCAATCATAAAGGCAATGATCAATGCATTCAGAATTGTTGCCATACCCGGTTTACGTCTAAGTGGTATCCACAGAATCAGGACCGCGAAACTGATAATCATGGTGGTAAACCCGATACTCCAGTCCACCCGATTGGCAATCCCCTGTGCCAGCACGGTCCACGGACTAACTCCTGCACCACTGGCAATAATTATTGCTTCACCGAGTCCAAACAGCGTCAGCCCCAGAACCAGATAGACAAATGTTTTAAGTCCGGGTTTAAGGTTGTAGGGTGTTGGCGAACTCCAGGGCATTACCGGGACTTCTTTGACTGAAAATATACTTTTCATTGACTGAAGATAACAGATTCCACTGCGTGGAATTGAGTCGTTACGACAAGTGATACCGTGCATAGAGTACTTGTCTGAATCTTCCACGTAACAACAGCGGCACACCACTATGCAGACGTCAGTATCAACATAGCGTTTCACAGGCTCACTCACCCGCATTACCCGTCTCGCAATACAAAACACATCGCATTTACTTGCCATAACAGCCTGTTTAGGGCATGGTGCTGGTGTCTCGACGGCACCCTGGTGTGTCGAGTGAAATGTGGGAGAGATCGCCGGGCACTGCCGGCGGCGCCGAAGGAGCAACGCCCAGGAAACTCTCAGGCACCCGGACCACACTTCGCAGAGACATCTGGAGAGCAGCGCGTAAGACGCGCTCACCGAAGGGGTAACGTGGCACCAGCCACAGACGCTCTCAGGTTCCGTGACAGATGGGGTTAGCCATAGATTGCACGCTAAATGCGGCAATCATTACTACACCCTTACATTTTGTCGGAACTGCAAAAATGAACCCTGACACTGCTATTGGCGCTACTACTCGCACTACTGATCATGCGCGCTTTAAACCTGGCAATAAACAAACTTCGTTAACCACTGATTGCCTGTTATCTGACATTGCCACGGGAAATAACACCTGTGGCGAATTCTCCACTATACAAACAACAGCGTTAGAGATTGAACGGTGTGCTCAGTTGCGCGTCAAAGCACCGATCTCTCGTCAATATCACTGTTTGCAAGCTTAGTAGCACCCGATTCTTGAACAAGGCAAAACCTGCAGGCTGGTTGCCCGGGTAACATCAGGAACACATACAATGAACGAACAACAATTACTTAAAACACCGCTACACGATCTGCATCTGGAACTCGGTGGCAAGATGGTCGGCTTCGCGGGCTACTCTATGCCGGTGCAATACCCGTTGGGCATCATGGGTGAACACAAACATACACGCACCCGGGCGGGGTTGTTTGATGTCTCTCATATGGGACAGGTAACCGTACACGGAAACAATGCTGCAGCAGATTTTGAATCGCTTGTACCGGCGGACATTATCGATCTTAAGCCACTGACTCAGCGCTATGCGCTTTTTACCAATTCCGAAGGCGGCATCGACGACGACCTCATGGTAAGCAACGCCGGCGATCATTTATTTGTGGTAGTTAATGCAGCCTGCAAAATGCGAGATCTCACTCACATGCAAACAAACCTTCCCCATTGTCAGGTAGAAATGCTCGAAGACCGCGCACTTCTCGCACTACAAGGGCCGGAGGCAGCAGCAGTGATGGCTCGCATCGCACCTGAAACATCCAACATGGTCTTCATGGACTGGCAACCGCTAAACATCGACGGGGTTCCCTGCACTATCGGTCGCGCAGGCTACAGCGGTGAAGACGGTTTTGAAATTTCAATCCCTTCCAATGAGGCAGAAAAATTCGCCCGCCGGCTACTCGCAGAGGAGGAAGTCGAACTAATTGGTTTGGGTGCGCGTGATTCATTGCGTCTTGAAGCGGGACTTTGTTTATACGGACACGACCTCGACAACACAACAACACCGGTAGAGGCCAACCTGCTTTGGTCAATGCAGAAAGTTCGCCGCGCTGAAGGCAAGCGTGCCGGTGGATTTCCCGGAGCCGATATAATCTTTAAACAAATGGCCGATGGTGTTAAGCGCAAGCGCGTCGGCTTTAGCGTAACCGGCCGTGCACCGGTACGCGAGGGAGCTGAAATACAAGACGACAACGGCAATCAAATCGGCCAGATCACCAGCGGAGGCTTTGGACCTACACTACAAGCACCGGTGGCTATGGGCTATGTATCAAGTGAACATGCAGCAATCGGCACTGAACTTATTGCATTGGTACGAAGCAGAGAAATTTCTATAACCGTGGCAAAGATGCCACTGGTAGAGCAACGCTACTACCGAGGCTGAATACCTTCTTTGCCCGCGATTCTACAAACACAAACCCGGAATACTACAAACATGAGCTTAAAATACACCACAGACCACGAATGGGTTAAGCAGGAAGCAGACGGTATCGTTTTAGTTGGTATTACCGAACACGCGCAGGAAATGCTTGGCGATATTGTTTTTGTTGAACTTCCGGAGATTGACGCTGACTTCAAGCAAGGTGAAGACATCTCAGTGATTGAATCAGTCAAGGCGGCCAGCGAACTCAAAGCACCGGTAAGCGGCAGTATTGTAGCTGTCAATGAAGCATTGTCTGAAGAACCGGCAACCGTAAACGAAGACCCCATGGGAGCCGGCTGGTTCTGTCGCATTAAACTGAGCGACCCGGGTGAACTCGATAACTTAATGGATGAAAGTGGCTATAAAGCCACTCTTGCATAAACCCATCACTTGATAACCGTTACAACTGCCAGAAACCAAGCGAGGCTTGTAAGCGTGAAAAACCAATCTCTTTCCGACCTTGAAAACAACGACGACTTCATCAGACGTCATATCGGACCGCGTGAATCTGAAAAAATGCTCATGCTTAAAAAACTCGGCTTCGACAACATGGCTGATTTTATCAGTGAGGTTGTACCGACGAGTATTCTTGAGACTGGCATAATGAACCTGCCTGAAGCACAGTCTGAACAACAGACTCTAGCCACTATGCGGAATATCGCCAACCAGAATGTGTTGAAAAAATCACTCATCGGCATGGGCTATTACAACACAGTGACACCACCTGTGGTACAACGCAACGTGCTTGAAAACCCCGCCTGGTATACCGCCTATACCCCTTATCAGGCAGAGATATCACAAGGTCGACTGGAGGCAATACTTAACTTCCAGACAATGATTAAAGACCTTACCGGCATGGAGATCGCCAACGCCTCACTGCTGGACGAAGCCACAGCAGCCGCAGAAGCTATGACCATGGCGCTGCGTATCAGCCGTAGTAAAGTCACTCAGTTTTTTGTCTCGGCAGACTGCCTGCCACAAACCATAGCGGTAGTACAAACACGGGCAAAGCCGCTGGGCATCGATGTTGTGGTCGGTGATCATCTGACTGACTTCAAGCCCGATCTTTGTTTTGCCGCTTTGTTTCAGTACCCGTCGGTCAGTGGCTCTGTTGTCGATTTCAGTGAAACGATAAAATCGCTGCATGACAACAAGGGCCTCGCTATTGTCGCTACCGATCTGCTGGCACTAACGCTATTGACACCACCGGGTGAACTCGGGGCTGATATTGTCATTGGCAACAGCCAGCGCTTTGGCGTACCGCTTGGCTATGGCGGACCACACGCCGCGTTTATGGCTACATCTGATAAACACAAGCGCAGTATGCCCGGCCGTCTGATTGGCGTGTCTCTCGACAGTGCCGGTGAACCTGCACTGCGCATGGCACTACAAACTCGCGAACAACACATTCGTCGCGAGAAGGCTACCAGCAATGTTTGTACAGCTCAGGCGTTACTGGCAGTCATGGCCAGTTTTTACGCCGTCTATCATGGCCCCGAGGGACTCAAACGTATTGCATTAAGGGTGCACCGTCAGACTGCCCTGCTCGCCAGTACGCTGCAATCACTGGGATATACCTTAAGCTCTAAAACATTCTTTGACACACTTATCGTTAACACAGCTGACAAAACCGATGCACTGCATCAGGCGGCGCGCGATGCCGGTTACAACTTTCGTGAAATAGACAACAACACAATCGGTTTAAGTCTCGATGAATCAATCACTCGCGCTGACCTGCAATCTATAATTTCTGTCTTTGCTATGGGTCAGTCGATCGACATCGACCTGGACAACGTACTGCCTCTGCAGCTACCGGATGCACTCACACGCAGCAGTGATTACCTGACTCATCCTGTTTTCCATCGTTATCGCTCTGAAACTGAAATGATGCGCTATATGCGCCTGCTGGCAGACAAAGACCTCGCACTGGATCGCGCCATGATTCCACTTGGATCATGCACCATGAAACTCAACGCAGCGGTAGAGATGATGCCTGTCACCTGGGATCACTTTGGTCAGATGCACCCGTTTGTGCCACTGGATCAGGCACAAGGTTACCGTCAACTGATTCAGCAGCTTGAGCAAATGCTCTGTGCCTGCACCGGCTACGACAACATATCACTGCAACCCAACGCCGGTTCGCAGGGTGAATACGCGGGCCTGCTGGCCATACAGGGCTATCACCACAGTCGGGACGATCATCAGCGTACTATCTGTTTAATCCCGAACTCTGCTCATGGAACCAACCCGGCCTCTGCAGTCATGGCAGGTTTAAAAGTAGTTGTCGTTGACTGTGACGCCGATGGCAATATAGACCTTGCGGATCTGACCACCAAATGCGAGGAACACAGCAACGAACTGTCATCAATCATGATCACCTATCCGTCAACTCATGGCGTATTCGAAGAACAGGTACGCGAGGTCTGCGCTGTTGTGCATGAGCACGGCGGTCAGGTATATATAGATGGCGCCAACATGAACGCTCAGGTGGGTCTCTGCGCACCGGGCCACTATGGCGGCGATGTTTCGCATCTTAATCTTCACAAAACCTTTTGCATTCCACATGGCGGCGGCGGGCCCGGCATCGGGCCCATCGGTGTGCGCAAACACCTGGCACCCTTTCTACCGGGCTATGCGGTGATCAATGACGCCGACGCACCCGCTGTCACCGGTCCGGTTTCTGCCGCACCCTGGGGCAGCGCCAGCATTCTGCCTATTACCTGGTCATACATTAATTTGATGGGTGCAGAAGGGTTAACCGAAGCGACTCGAATGGCAATACTTAGCGCAAACTACATCGCAGCTCGCCTGGCGGAACATTATCCGGTACTGTATACCGGTAGTAAGGGGCATGTGGCACACGAGTGCATCATAGACCTGCGACCGCTCAAAGACAGCTGCGATGTCAGTGTAGACGATGTTGCCAAGCGATTGATCGATTTTGGTTTTCACGCCCCGACCATGTCATTCCCTGTAGCAGGTACACTGATGATCGAACCCACCGAAAGTGAATCACTGCAGGAGGTTGATCGCTTCTGCGATGCAATGATAAGCATTCGGCAAGAGATTCGTGAAATAGAAAACGGTAAAACACCGTACCAGGAGTCAGCTCTGCACCACGCCCCGCATACAATTAAGGTCGTCACTTCAGACACATGGAAGAGATCCTACAGTCGCGAGCACGCAGCCTTTCCGGTTAAGAGTCTGCACAAAAACAAATACTGGCCCTCGGTAGGCCGTGTTGACAACGTCCACGGTGATCGCCACCTTGTATGCAGTTGCCCGCCAATAAGCGACTACGAATAACACGGAGCGCCAACCCATGAACAAAACACTGGTTATTACCGTACTGGCTACTGACCGACCAGGCATTGTTAACACACTTTCTGAAGCGCTGGTGACTCATGAAGCCAACTGGGTCGACAGCCGCATGGCCAATCTGGCAGACAAGTTTGCAGGCCTTGTGCAGATCACAGTGCCACCGGCGCAACTGGATGCCTTAAAAAACACACTGCAATCTTTGCACGACGCCGACAACCAACTGCATATCCTGATGGAAGAAGCCATCGATACAGATGTTGCAATAAGCAGTGAACTGACCCTGGAACTCGTCGGTGCAGATCGCCCCGGCATCATTGATGACATCACCACAGCGCTTGCCACACTCAATGTTAATATTAAAGAACTTAAGACCGAACAACGCGAAGCCTCTATGAGTTCGGAGATTTTGTTTTGGGCAAATCTGCAACTAGGCCTGCCGGAAGGCATAGGCAATGATGACGTACAGGATGCTCTTGAAGAACTGCAGGATCAATTGATGGTAGATTTTAACTTTGAAGCCTAACCTGCATAATTCACAAGGCGACCGGCGAAATTAGCTCTTATGTCTTTATTTATAGTGTTA